>CAYMFZ010000510.1:0-4604 GCA_964389585.1 uncultured Pirellulaceae bacterium
CGCGCCGATACCAAACAGCAGGCCGAACTCTTGCATGAAGAGGCCATAGGCTCGGTTAAAAATCGTGCCGAGATCAGCTTCTGATGGTGTGATTCTCTGTGCTGAAATCGGTTGAGCGCCATCCGCCGAATTAGGAGCCGCGTACGGGTTGGTTCGATCTGTTGGCTTTGACTCGGCTATCGGTTTCTGCTGCTGGTCAAACACTGTCGTCGCTGCGTCACGATCAGAGATGCCTCTTCCGATGGGTGCCAAAGTTGGAGAGTCGTCTTGGATCGCCAATTTTTCTTCTGAATTTCCGTCACCGATACTTGGGAAATAAACGGTCGCTGGTTGGCCACGTCTTTCTCCAGTCGCCCGAATGACGCACGCAGGAGAGATTCTTCCCTCCTCGACCCATTGCTCTAATTCCTGCTTGTTGACCGGGCCATAAGTCTGTCCTGAAACCGAATCGATGAAAAATTGATGGGAGACGGGAGGTTCCGCTGGAGTCACCGAAGTTTCCGGTTCAACTCGCTCGCCGGGAATTCGATTTACAACATTGCAATGCGGACACCGCGCACGTTTCCCAGCGTTGGAATCTTCCACGCGAAGAACGCTTTGACAATGCGGGCAATTGAATTCAATAGGCATGCAAATAGCGTTATCCATTGGCACTAGTTCGTCAACGGGAGAGTGGTTGCATCCAAAATTTGTGAACCTGAGAACTTGGGTCTGTGTCACGAACGAACCAAGGCAGCTTGTCCAAGCTCAACCAATTTCAAAACTCTATTTGAGGAATTTCGATGAAAAAGAAATCGAAGCAGAAACAATCGAACAAGGCGGTTTCGCAATCCGCCGGTCCAATTAATCGAGCATCAAATCCAGCGTTGGCTTGTCTTTAGCCAGCAGTTGCACGATGCCACCGAAGTCGTCTTGGAAATCAAAGCCGGCGAGGGAGGCGACGATGCAAAACTCTTTGTGCACGACCTCTTCGTTGCACTTTCACGATTCCTAAACGGCCTTGGGCTGACCTGTGATGAGATCTCAATTGTCTCAGGACATGTCGTGGCCGTTGTTCGAGGCGCGAACATTTGGGATGCGTTGAAGTCCGAAATTGGTTGCCACTGCGTGCAGCGTATTCCTCCCACCGAAACCAAGGGAAGACGTCACACTTCGTATCTTTCGGTCGCTGTCTTGCCGTTGGTCGATCAATCATTTGTTGTGGTTAAGTCATCAGAGATCGAGATAAAAACGCAAGGCGGTCACGGTCCTGGTGGACAGCATCAGAACCGTCGTGACTCAGCCGTTCGTCTCATTCACCGTCCAACTGGAATCCAAGTCTTTGTGAATGGACGCAGCCAGCTTGCGAATCGCCGTGAAGGTTTGCGGATTCTGAACGCAAGAGTGAACGATCATTGGAAGCAAAAGTCGGATGCAGGCTACCTCGAAGTCCGAAAAATGCTGCTGGGGGATCGAGGTCGTGGAAACAAGATCCGAACCTATAACTTCCTCAACGACCGTGCCGCCGATCACCGCAACGGAAAAAAAGCGAGTGTGAAGAGAGTCATAGGCCGCGGGTGTTTCGAGTTACTGCGCGACTAATGGTCTGCGAGCCAAATAAGCTGAGATCTTCTTCGCTCTATGCTGCCACGATCAAGTCGCGTCTCTTAAGGCCCGATTGACCGTATCTGGGTGCCATGTCTCACGCTTGCCGTGAGCATGCTTACGCCAGCAAGTGCCAACGATCGATCGGGGACTCAACGCCAACGATCGAGGCTGAGCGCCAACGATCGGGATTGAGCGCGGACTTGCGTCCGTGGCTATCACCTGTCACGCCTTTCGGCATTCAATTAGTGCCAATCAATCTTTCGCGGAAACAGATTACTTAACGTCTGGAATGGCACGACCCGTCGTCCACGGAATCTCGGCTTCGCCAAGCTGCTCCTCGAAAACCTTAACGTCAACTTCAAGCAAGTTTTTAACTTCCTTGCTGACTTCTTCGAACTCTTCGCGAGCAATTTCAACTTGCTCACGCTGCGTATCCGTTATTCCATAACTGTTACGCATTGATCCAAACAAGGCTCCGTTGACGCGGCTTCCAATCGATGGAACGTCTTCTTCAAAGCGATCACTCTTGATGCTGTCACCGTTCAGTGAACGATCTGCCGATTTCAAAGAGAGCTCTAACTCACGAGCCCGCTTCATCAATTCCCCTGTTCCATTGGGGCTGTTCTTGATCGCGTTCTTGATTTCACCCATCCGCTCAATGGCCGTGGCAAGCGAACTCGATGCAGCGCGAATGGAATCGCGGAACTTGGCAATTTCCATTTGCTCTTCAAGCGTTTCCTGAATGTCTTGACCCTCAAGCGTTGGCTCGCTGATTGAAACGACTTCGATTGACTGGGCATTGCCCAACTCCGAAACCTCACCGTCAACCGACTTGAAAGCCTGAGCCATATACTCGCCGGGGGCAACCATTGGCCCAATCGCATGACGCAAGTTCCAGTTGACGCGGTGAATTCCTTTCGATGTCGAACCGTTGACTCGGGCAACAACGTCTTTCGAAGAATTGGTGATTTCGAAATAGATCTGAGGAGCCTGTTCAAGTTCTTCCTCTCGTAGCTCATCCCAAGTCGGCGTTGGCACATCGCCACCCGCCTTTTTAATCTTGGCTTCCTTTTCTTTACGCAACGCCTTTTTCGTTTTCATCTCATCACGAACGTGATAAGTCAACATGGCGCCGAATTCAGGATTGGGCGTTTGGAAGAAGCCATCGCCTTGCGAGCCTTTTCGACCGCCAAGCTTATCCGCAACGTGGTACCGAAGTGCCTTTCGAACTGGGAACAGATAAAGCTCGTTGTCTTTGATCAGTTCATCCGAAAGTTCACGCAACGGCGTGTAATCGTCAAGCACATAGAATCCTCGGCCAAACGTCGCGCCGACGAGATCATTCTCTCGTCGTTGAATCGCAAGGTCACGGAACGGAATGTTGGGGGCACCAGCTGAAAGCTTCATCCATTTTTCGCCTGCATTGATTGAACAGAACAAACCGTATTCTGTCCCGAGGAAAAACAGATCTTTGTTTTCGTGATCTTGTTCGATTCGCCAAACCAGATGTCGATCGGGCAAGTCACTTGCCATCGACTCCCAAGTCTTTCCGCGATCGGTACTCTTTACGAGATAAGGCTTGTAGTCACCAATTTTGTGTTGGTCGATACAAGCGTAAACCGTATTCGCGTCGTGGCGATCGGCTTTGATGTCGTTGACAAAAAAGTGTTCTGGAACGCCAAAAATCTTATCGATCTTGCGCCAGTTCTTGCCACCGTCTTCAGATACATGAATCAAACCATCGTCGGTTCCAACGTAAAGCAATCCCTCTTCGACGGGAGACTCACTAATTGAAGTGATGTTGCCGTACTGAGACATCGCCAACAAGTCGTAACCGCTTTCCATACTCCAAACGCGGCCCATCATCTTTAACGTATATCGATTGACGTTACGAGACATGTCCGGGCTGATCGTCTCCCATGAATCGCCTCGGTTATCGCTGCGATGAAGGTGCTTCGACGCGAAGTAAATACGCTTGTGGTCGTGAGGGCTGATTAAAATCGGTGCGTCCCAGTTGAAGCGAAAATCTGATTCGCCTGCTCCCGGACGTGGTCGAATGTCGACCGACTCACCGGTACGACGATCAAATCGTCGGATGTAACCCTGCTGAGATTCGCAATACATGATGTTTGGATCTTCGGGGTCGATCGCATTGTCGTGCCCGTCTCCGCCAATCGTAATTCGCCAATCGGAATTTCGAATGCCTTGTGAAAAGCCAGTTCTCGCCGGTCCGTATTGCGTGTTGTTATCCTGCGTGCCGCCAACGACGTTGTAAAACGGAAGATCGTAATCGACGTCGACTTTGTAGAACTGCGTCAAAGGTAGGTTTGAGCAGAACGAATACGTTTTCGCATTGTCATACGAGCGATAAAGTCCACCATCACATCCGACAAGCACAACGTTCGGGTCGGTTGGACTGAATGCAACCGCGTGGTTGTCGACGTGTTTGTTTCGATTCCCAACGCTGCTGAACGTTTTTCCACCATCGACGCTGCGACCAAGCTGAACGTTTGCGTGATAGATCACGTCGAAACGATGCGGATCACAGTAGATTTCTTGGTAATAGTGTGGTCCCGTTCCGCCGCCGACATAGTCAGACATCTTTGTCCAGCTCGCGCCGTAGTCTTCGCTGCGAAGGAAAGCACCTTTTCGCTCGGTCAATTCAACCGTCGCGTAAACAACATTTGATTTTTGCGGTGAGACTTGAAGCGAGATTTTTCCTTTGTCGCCACCAGGGATTCCGGACTTAAGTTCAGTCCAGGTTTCGCCGCCGTCGGTTGACTTGTGGATTCCTGACTGAGGTCCGGCATTGAGCAAAGCCCAAACGGTTCGGTGTCGTTGGTGAGTCGCGGCATAAAGCACGTTCGGATTGTTGGGGTCCATCGTGACATCCGTGACGCCGGTGTAGTCGCCACCTTTTTCGCCATCACGATTCAAAACGTTTTTCCAGTTCTTGCCGCCATCAGTCGACTTGAACAATCCCCGCTCTCCTCCAGCAGACCAAAGCGGTCCTTGCG
>CAYMFZ010000511.1:0-3688 GCA_964389585.1 uncultured Pirellulaceae bacterium
GGCATTAGTCTTTATCTACTTGGTCGGTTGACGTTTTTTCTTCTGAAATTGACAATCCAATACTATCGCGATTTTCAGCTTACTTGTCTAGCGCTAATTCAGGGTAAACCTCCGGGTTTCATGGCTAATTTGGACGAAAATCAACCACAAAAAGCACACCAAACGTCGGGCGAGCAGGCTGATATCGCCCGAGAAACTGGAAAGGGGACGTTGTCCGGGCAAACGGTCGTCGTCACTCGCGCTGCTCACCAAGCGGACACAACCCGAGCAAAACTCGAAGAGCTTGGAGCAAAAGCCATCTTGCATCCCGTCATTGAAATCCTGGCACCCAGCGATTGCTCACAATTAGACGAATCCATCAAAGGGCTGAATGGGTTCGGGTGGGTCGTGTTCGCCAGCACCAACGCCGTACGTTTTTTCGCAGATCGACTGGAATGGTTGAATCAAGCAGTGTATCTCAGGGGTTTGCAGGCGTCAGGGCATCTTCAGATTGCGACCGTTGGTCCAGCGACGACAAATGAGCTCGTTCAACGATTGGATCTCAAGCCCGATTTGACACCTGTGGTTTCGAATGGTGAAGCCTTGGCAAGCGAGCTGGCTCAAGTCGCGATGGGCCAAACGGTGTTGATTCCCTGCGGTAGCCGTCAGGGGCCGGCGCTCATTGATGGGCTGGATGCAGCGGGGATCGAATACCAACAGCCACTGGCTTATATCAGTCGTGACGTTTCCGAAGCAAACACAGGAACTGTTGATGCGATTGCAAATGGGAAAGTCGACTGGGTGACGATTACAAGTCCAGCCGTTGCTCGGGCTTCCATCCAATTGTTCGGCGAAAATCTCAAGCGAGCGAAATTGGTGAGTATTAGCCCGGGAACCTCCAAGGCGTTGATTGAAGCCGGTTTTCGCCCAGCCGCCGAAGCGACAACATTTGACATCGACGGAATGATTGCGGCGATGAAGAAAGTCAGTTCGATTAATCGGGATCTCGATTGATCGGGATTTCCATTGAATCAGATTTCAATTGATTGGATTTTGACTACCGCTGATAAATCGGTAAGTAGCCCAAATCCATTTGCATCATGATCAAGTTGTTTGCCGCAACGTAGACTTCGCCGACTCCATCATTAGCCCAACTGCCGTCTTTTTTCTGAGTTCCCATTAGCCGGTTGTTCAGCTTGTCTCGATACGGTCGCCAAATGTCGGGACCTTGACGGTAAACGCATTGTGTGTAGTACAAATAGGTGTAATGCCAATGCCCATAGTTATCGGCACCAATGTTGTGCAGTCTCTTCTTGCTATACTTCCACATCTTCGGGATGTACTCACTTTCATAGTCCCCGGCGTTGTAAAGTGCCGCCAGCGCTGCTGCGGTAATCGCCGGTCTTGAAGAGCCAAGTGAAGTCGAGCTGTAAGAGATGCCACCATCCGAATTCTGGCATTTGTAGATGTACTTCTTGGCGTCCTCGATCGCTTTTTTGGGAACGATTAAGCCTGCGTTACGACATCCACGAAGCCCTTGAACTTGGGTGATCGTCGTCGAGCCTTCGTCAAAATCGCTGATCTTGGAACTCACGTAGCCCCAGCCTCCTGCTTTGGTCTGCGCGTTGACGCTGAATTTGACCGCGCGTTCGAGGGCTTCGATCAACTCGGCACGACGGTCGACGTCTTCTTCTTCGCCAAGCACTTGAGACAGAAACAGCATCGCGAAACCGTGACCATAGGTGTAGCGGTCATCGCGTTTGGGGTCGCCAATCAAGCCATTCTTGCGAGTCTTGGCCATCAAGTAATCGACGCAGTTGCGAATGTTCTTCGCGTAGAGACCTTGGGTTGTGGTGCAGCCGGAGCAGATCAGTGCAGTTCCCGCGAGCGCCGAGATGGCGACTGGATAGTTGTCGTGGACCCAGCCTCCCATTCGCGTTTGCTGCTTGGCCAGCCACGCAAGGCCTTTCTCAATTGACTTTTCCCAGCCACCGCTAGTTGGACCCGGATCCCGAAGCGAACCCAAGATTGGAGATAGGCTTGTGGCAAGTGGAGTTGCGGCAATAGCTCCCAAAGATCGGAGCGCCATCCGTCGAGATATCTCAGGATTGACTTTCAATTGGCGATCGTGGGAATTACACATAGGTGAGCATCAGTTTCTTTCGTATTTTTACTGACTTCATTGTATCCGTTGGGGGAGATGAAACAAATAACGATCGAAAGTATATCGAGTGGCCAATCAGTCTGTAAAAATTTTCTTAATGAACCTAAGTTGATTGGTCGTTGATGAATGCGACATTCGCAACAGTGATGACCTGACTGAGAGAACGGACTAGCGAAACGATGTCTAAGCAACCCAATCAAGATGAGGCGGTCCATCCTTCGATGCGTCCTCTTGCCTACGATGCCTATCAACGACTGGCGGATGCCTACGCCGAAAAAGTTGATACGAAACCGCACAACGCTTACTACGAGCGGCCAGCCATGTTGTCGTTGTTGCCAGATCTCAAGGGCAAACGTGTTTTGGATGCAGGATGTGGTCCAGGTGCCTATGCTCAGGCGCTTGTCGCCAAGGGAGCCCAAGTCGTCTCCATCGATATCAGTGGTCGGATGCTTGCTCGAGCGAGCGAACGTTTGGAAAAAGAGTTGGCTGCTGGAAAAGTTGAACTTCAGAAAGTTGATCTTTCCCGACCGCTTACCATGTTCGACGATGAGTCGTTTGACTTCGTCAACGCGCCGCTTTGCCTTGACTACATCGAAGATTGGCGAAAGCTGTTTAAAGATTTTAATCGCATTCTAAAACCCAATGGGCAAGTTCAGTTTTCTTGCGGGCACGCGGCGTCGGACGCTGAACATTTTAAAACCCAAAAGTACTTCTCGGTCGAACAAGTAGAGTGTGTCTGGCGCGGGTTTGGGATGCCTATTCGAATGCCAAGCTACCGTCGCTCGTTGGAAGAGATCATGATGCCGGTAATCGAATCAGGATTCGTCATGCAAAGAATCCACGAACCATTACCAACACGTGATTTCGAAAGAACTGATCTGATACGCTACAAGCAACTTGTTCAGCGCCCAGTGTTCCTGTGTATTCAAGCAAGAAAAGCTTGATGAAGATGTGCCGACAGCCGGCTACTAAACTTGTTCACGCAACGTAAACCAACTCATGATGGCCAATACAAGCGAGCAAATCACAAACACGATGTCGATGATCATGTTCGCGAATTTGAATGGCGCAATTTGATTCATTCCGGCCAAACCTAAAATTAGGTCGGCAAGGAATAAGGCGAAAACGATGACGGCGATCGTTAACGCGGCGATGCAAAGCCCCTTCTGCACAGCAGATATCCTCAAAGTTGCGATGTCGTGACGATTGTACGTGATTCCAAAAGGTTTCACTGCGTCGCGAAAAAATCAAACGTCCCATCCGTGAAGCTGGGATGTCTGGTGTGAATAATGAATGTGTACGCTAGTATAATTGGCCAAAAGGTCGTGTCACGATGGCTTGTCAAACAGATTTTAACGAACCCTAGTTCGGGTATCGACCATTCCGATTATTCGGCGTAATGGAATCATTCAAAGTCCGCTTGTAGCATTTTTTCCAGTGTTTTTGCGTGTCCAGCCGTTATAGAATCTCCATGTGGATACGCAAATATTTTTTGACATTTAAAACTGATTCCAACCTTTTGCCACCCGAATTGACAATCTCGAT
>CAYMFZ010000511.1:3698-4588 GCA_964389585.1 uncultured Pirellulaceae bacterium
GTCATCAGATTGATTTTTCAATTTTATCAGTTGATCGAGCGTTTGAAACTGGCTTGCCATTCGAGTGAATCAACAGCCTAGTTCTTCCTGCAATCCATATCAAACGGCAGCGACTAAATTTCCAAAGGACGTCAGGACGAAGCATGAAAATTGCCGTTTACACAGGATCGTTCGATCCCATTACGCTGGGCCATCTGAATGTGATCGAAAGGAGTTGTCGGCTCGTCGATCATTTGGTGATTGGAATCGGTATCAATATCGAAAAGACGGGCCTGTTTGAGCCGGCTGAGCGGATGGATTTGGTGAATCGAGTGACGGCTCATCTCGACAATGTCGAAGTCAAATCGTTTGAAGGTTTGGCTGTCAATTTTGTGAAGGACTGCGATGCCAAAGTCATGATTCGCGGCGTCCGACCGCTCACCGACATCGCAGCCGAATTCACCATGATGATGGCCAATCGCGCTTTGAACGATGATCTGGAAACTGTTTTCTTAATGGCAGATGGCCAATTCGCACACGTTTCCAGCACGTTGATTAAGCAGGTGACTCCGTTGGCCGACGACGAGCAGCTTGCGAAGTTCGTTCCCAAAGAGATCATTCCCGATTTGCGCAAGAAGCTACGTTAAAAACAAAGCCGCATTGAAAAGCTACATTCGCCAACGCCGTCGCTCCGCATAAGATCGCCAACCTGCTCGGAAAGCTACGTTAGAGGCTACGTTAGAGGCTACGTTAGATGGCTACGTTAGATGGCTACATTTAGAATGTAGAACGGTTGTCCTCAACCGTTCCGATCAGAACAAGAAATATACTCAAAAGCTCGAACATACACTCGACCGATGCTGGATCATTGTAAGTGAGGCATTGTGGCATTTCACTCCGTGAAATAGCGC
>CAYMFZ010000512.1:0-2194 GCA_964389585.1 uncultured Pirellulaceae bacterium
GTATATACAACCCTTTGTGTCGTTCGCCTACGCAGATAAACTTTGGCATTTCCTGCTTATTGGGATCCTTTCGCTACTGGTTAATCTTGCCTTCATGGCAAAACGAATACGAATCAGCAAATTCATCTTCTTTTGGGTTCGTTGGTCGTAACGGTTGTGGTTACGCTTGAGGAACTTTCGCAGGGACTTCTAATACATCGAACTATGGATATTTATGATTGGCTTGCGGATATAGCCGGCATCGTTTTGTTTGGTCAACTTGCTGTGTTGATTGTTTGGCTAATCAAAAAACCAGCATCGCCTGACTCATTAATCCTGAAATAGAATTGATAACTTAGCTCGGCATGAAGAGTAGATTTAACGTGAAGGTCAAAATGCAAAGCTCCTTTCAATTATTGATTGCGACAACCTGTTTCTTGATTTGCGGGTACGCGAATGCCGATGAGAAAGTAGATTTCAATCGGCAGATCCGGCCGATCCTTTCGGCTCACTGCATTGCCTGCCACGGACCCGATGAAGGCGACCGACAAGCTGACCTGCGTCTGGATACGTTTGACGGTGCCACAGAGGCCGCCGTCTCCCCGGGTGATGCGGAGGGAAGCGATTTGATCTACCGGATTGAAACGGATGATGAAGACTTGCGAATGCCGCCTGCCGATCATGCTTCGGCGTTGAAACCTGATGAAATTAAGCTGTTGCGATTGTGGATTGATCAGGGCGCAAAGTATCAAAAGCATTGGGCGTTCGCACCGATCGAAGCATCAGTTATCCCGGAAGTTAAAAAAGTTGAATCTGCAGATGGTTCGGTTGCTCCGCGAATTCATAACGCGATCGATAACTTTATTCTCAAGCGTGTTGGCGATGCGGGATTAGGGCAAAATGGCCAAGCGAATCCGGCTTCGCTTGTGCGCCGAGTGTCGCTCGACCTGACAGGGCTTCCTCCAATCGCTCATGACGCTGCGGTGCAAGCTGCAATTCAGAGCTATCTCGAGAATCCAACTCAACCAAACTATGGTGAAGTCGTGAACCAGTTGTTGGAGTCGCCACCCTACGCGGAACACTGGGCTTCGATGTGGCTGGACATCGCTCGATATGCGGACACCTGTGGTTACTCTGGTGATGAGCAACGTGATGTTTGGCCATGGCGTGACTGGCTGATTCGATCTTTGCAATCCAATAAATCCTACAAAGATCTTTCGACCGAGATGTTGGCAGGTGACTTGCTTCCAAATGCGGACACTCAACAACAACTTGCGACTGCGTTTCATCGCAACACTTTGGCCAACAACGAAGGCGGAACAAACGACGAAGAGTTTCGGACAATCGCCGTCAAAGATCGTTTGAGTACGACGCTCAATGCCTGGATGGGTTTGACGGTTCGGTGTGCCGAGTGTCATTCACACAAATATGATCCCATCAGCCACAAAGAGTACTATCAACTTCTTGACTTTTTTAATCAAACGGTTGATGCCGACAACCGAGATGATCGACCGAAATTGGAGCTTTCCCAAATCGGTGATCCGGCCGTTATTGAAAAATTGAACCAGTCAATCGCAGAACTTAAAGACAGTCAAAAGGGAGATTCGCAAGTCTGGCAGGTGCTGCGTCCAAGTAAAACCGAAAGCCGCTCGGGAACAACTTTCGAATTGCTCGACGACGACTCCGTCTTGGCGACCGGCCCCAACCCGGCGGTCGAAGAATACGAATTTACGTTTGAGTTGGCGGCTGGCAAAACGGTTCGTTCTCTCCGACTCGAGGTCTTGCCGCACATCCGCAATAACGGAAACGTTGGACGGGCACCTGAAGGCTCATTTATTCTGTCTCAGATTCGGTTGGTCAAACTCGACAGTGACGAATCGGATGCGAACGAAGCCGCTCTTGTTTTCGCCAAAGCCACAAGTGACTTTAGCCAGCCGAATCGTCATCCCCGCACTGCGATTCTTGCTGATTTTAAGAGTGGTGCGCACCAAGGCTGGGCCGTCAATCATCCGGAGACTGGTTATCGAGCAAGGCATGAAGCGATTTTTGAACTTGAGAAACCTTTGATTGCTGAAACCAAAACTCAATTCAAAGTCTACTTACTTCATGATCCACCTTGGAAAAGGCTGAACATCGGATGTGCTCGGATCTCTGTTTGCGAAGAGGAAAACGCCGTTCAAAAATACGACAAAAAAGAACTTGATCCTGTCAGTCG
>CAYMFZ010000512.1:2204-4585 GCA_964389585.1 uncultured Pirellulaceae bacterium
TGAAATTGCCAAATTAATTGAGAAACGAGACGCCCCTGTCCGTGTTCCTGTGTTGCAAGAACGCAAGCCTGATCAAAGACGTGAAACTTACATCAACTTGCGTGGCAATTTTCAAAGTAAAGGCGATAAGGTTTCCGCGCAGTTCCCAAAAGCCTTCCCGACTCCCAATGAAGAAATTGCCTTGGACCGTTTGGGCATGACTCAGTGGATGTTTGACGAAAGCAATCCGCTGACAGCTCGCGTCGCAGTGAACCGATATTGGGCTCGGCTCATGGGAATCGGTCTTGTCGAAACAGAAGAAGATTTTGGAACTCAAGGCACGCCACCATCCCACCCCGAGTTGCTGGATCATTTGGCGATCGAGTTTCGAAATGGAGGCTGGGACGTTCACAAGCTTCTGAAGCAAATTGCGATGTCGGCCACCTATCAACAAGCGCAAACGGTAGACCAAAAAGAACTGGATATCGACCCAAGGAACCGGCTGTTGGCGCGCGGCCCCCGAGTTCGTTTGACGGCGGAAGTCGTTCGAGATCAGGCTTTGGCGGTGTCGGGTTTGCTTTCGAAAAAGATGTACGGCAAGCCCGTTTACCCGCCCAGCCCGATCAAACGCGTCGTCAACGCCTTTACCGGCGGAATGACTTGGTCGGAAAGCCAGGGCGAGGATCGCTATCGCCGCGCGATTTACACTTACTTAAAACGTAGCGCTCCGCACCCGCTTTTCGAAACGTTCGACATGTCGAGTCGAGACGTTTGCAGCATGCGACGACTCCGAACCAACACGCCGCTTCAGTCGTTCATGACGCTCAACGATATTACCTTTATCGAAGCCGCTCGAGCGCTGGCAAAGAACATGCTGGATACCAAAACTGATGACGCAAATTCTGGTGAAGCTCTCAACGCAAAAATTGGATTTGGAATACATCAGGCGCTTTACACTCCGGCGGAAGAGAAGCAGGTTCAAGTCTTGAAAGGGCTCTTTCAAAGCGGTTTTGATAAGTACTCCAGTGATCTAACAAAGGCCGCAGAAATGGTCGGTCGAGAGATGCAGGACTTTGATCCTGAAAAACTAACCGATGCAGAAAAGGACCAGTTGGCCAGTCACGCGTCGATGACCGTCGTCGCAAATGTCATTTTGAATCTTGATCCGTTTTTGAACAACTAAAGCTCTGTTAACCAACAGGCGAAATTCAATGTCACAGAACAATTCAAATCTGAAAAACGAACGTCGAGTCGCGTCCGCACGTTTGCAAACGCGTCGGCATTTCTTTGGGAATTGCTCGATGGGCTTGGGCGCTGTCGCGCTCGGCCAGTTGCTTGGCGGAAAGGCCGCTGGTGCGTCTGAAGACAAAGACAAGGATCATTTCAGCAAGCGCAAGAACCCTGCCAAGCAAGTCATCTATCTGCACATGGCCGGATCGCCGCCACAGCATGAGTTGTTTGACTTCAAGCCAGAACTTGCGAAGCGAGACATGCAGCTTTGCCCGAACGAATTCATTGAAGGGAAAACCTTTGCGTTCATCAAAGGCCGGCCAAAATTGCTTGGTCCCGTCTTTCCATTTCAAAAATACGGCAAATGCGACATGGAGTTGGGTGTTAAGATTCCGAACATTGGTTCCAACGCGGATGAAATGTGTTTGGTTCGCAGCATGTACACTGATCAATTCAATCACGCGCCTGCCCAACTCGCGCTTCATACTGGCTCGCCGCAATTCGGTGCATCTTCATTTGGATCTTGGGCGACTTATGGGTTGGGCAGTGAGAATGAAAACCTGCCTGGCTATATGGTGATGGTCTCTGGCGGCAAAATGCCGTCTGCCGGCAAGACGCTTTGGGGAAGTGGCTTTTTGCCCAGTGTTTTCCAAGGCGTTCAATGCCGCTCCGAAGGCGATCCGATTCTTTACGTGAACAACCCCCAAGGAATGACTCGCGACATTCGCCGGGCGAGTCTCGATGCGATTGGTGAATTGAATCGGCGCGAGTATGAGATGTTTCATGATCCTGAAACTCTTACCAGAATCGAACAGTACGAGCTGGCGTTTCGAATGCAAACCTCCGTACCTGAGGTGATGGACATCAGCAAAGAACCCGCGCACATTCTCAAGGCCTATGGTGCGGAACCGGGCAAGGCTTCATTTGCCAACAACTGTTTGCTCGCGCGGCGACTGGTTGAGCAAGGCGTTCGTTTTGTTCAGTTGTTTGATTGGGGTTGGGATATCCATGGAACCGCGAAGTACGACGACATGCACGAACAGTTGGTGTTGAAGTGCAACGAAGCGGATCAGCCAATTGGCGCGTTGGTCAAAGACCTCAAGCAACGTGGAATGCTGGACGAGACGTTGGTCATTTTTGGTGGCGAGTTTGGGCGCACCCCGATGTTCGAA
>CAYMFZ010000513.1:0-4580 GCA_964389585.1 uncultured Pirellulaceae bacterium
GTCGAGCTTTCGAAAGCCTCGATAGTCCAGCCAATTACGCTTGGTACGACTACCAGACGGTCTAGATGGGTTGAACAAGCTTCAGGTGCTTGGCTTTTGGCGTTGCCGAGAATTGCAAGAAATATCTGCAATCAAGAGCCTTCCAAGTATTCGTCGTATAAATTTCTATGAGTGCGACAAAGTTGAAGGTGGAGACTTTTTTCTTGAGATGCTGCCTACCGCGCTCACCAAGATTTCTGCGGCTCCAAACAAATTGAAACGAACTCCTCTCGGTCCGTTCCTGAACTTCAAGGGCACGAGGGTGAAGCCGCAATTGTTGATCGAACTTCGCAAGAAATATCCAGGTTTGGAAGTTCGTTGAGTCCAATGTCAGGCAATGGCGCAATCGGATCAAAACGATCGCCGTTGACTATGAAACCAAACCCTTCGTCACCATCATGAAAACGTCTTCGAGGTTGGGGTCCTTTTGACCAAAGTTAATCACCTCGACCTCGTTGTTAATTAGCTTCTTGAGAAGTTCCGATGGATTGTGGTCAGAGGATGAAAACTCAATCACGACTTTTGCACCATCAACTTGAACGTCGCGGACGTCCGGGTTGCTGCGTATGATCGAAAGCCCGGTTTCAAGATTCGTACCGAGACGCGCCTCAATGACTTGGTTGCCGCGGATGCGCTGGTAGACTTCGTCGATCGGTCCGTGCATTAATAGTTTGCCGCGTTCGATGATACCAATTGATGTACAGCAATCCGCCAGCTCGGTCAGGATATGACTGGAAATCAAAATCGTCTTACCCATTCGACGAAGCTCTTTTAGCAGCGCCTTCACTTCGACACGTGCTCGCGGATCGAGTCCACTGGCCGGTTCATCGAGAATCAGAACAGGTGGATCGTGAACCAGCGTTTTCGCCAAACACAAACGTTGCTTCATTCCGCGTGAAAGTCCGTTAACGAAATCGTCACGTTTATAGGTCAGGTCCAGCAATTCAAGCACGTCACGGATGACTTGTTTCCGCTGCGTACGACCGATTTTGTAGGCAACGGCAAAGAAATCGAGAAACTCCCAGACTTTCATTCCGTCGTAAACACCAAAGGCGTCAGGCATATAGCCAACGCTCCGACGCACGTTCATTGGGTCTTCCGAAACGCTGTAGCCGTTGATCATTCCGTCGCCGCGACTCGCGCGAAGCAACGTTGCGAGAAAGCGGATGCTCGTGCTCTTGCCGGCGCCGTTGGGTCCGATGAAGCCGAACATTTCGCCTTCTTCGATTTTCAAGTCGAGCGACTCGACCGCCGTGAATTCGCCGTAGTCTTTTCCGAAACCAGTAAGTTCAATCATTATTAATTTGCCGGTGAGCTTTTAAGTGTATTGTTCCAGGAATCCAACGATCAAGATTCTCGAAAGACTATTGATCATCTTCCATTGCGTTCATGCCTTTTTCAAACTCTTCTTCATCTCGCTCCCAATCCAGATTTGAGCGGGCGCTGGCGAAATCTTCGTATCCGTTAACATCGCGTTTGGCCAAAGGCAACTCTGGTTGTTTTAAGTGAGTAATGACCAAAGTCTTTTGATCGATCTGAGTCGAGACCGGATCGAATTTCGTTGCCCCCAACCGCTGCGTCGTCGCACCGATCAAACGATACTCACCAGGACTGATGACGAGATGCTGCAACACATTGTCGAGTAAGCGACCAAGACTGACATCGGACGCACTGTTGACGACTTGATAAATTTCGTCGAATTGTTGCCGCGTATATCCGTTCACCGTCTCGGGGCTCGTTTGCAGTAGCAGACGTTGGAATTTTGGCAGGTTGGATTGCAGCTCTGGAAACGAAGTAATTTGATCGATCGTCGCTGATTTGACTTCGCCTAGATTCTTTTTCCAGATTTTCAGTGAAGACCGATTGGTGTTTTGAAACATTGGATTCGCATTCCAGGCTTCGTCAAGCTGTTCAAATCTTTTGGTTTCGAATTTAAGTTCCTTGTCTGAGTCAGCGGCCAATTTGCCAACCCAAGCGAATTTGTACGTGCCGTCTTCATTGCGACCGATGACAGCAGAGTCATTGATGCCAATGTTGGTTGAGTTGACTAAAAGCGATTTTCCGTCAGAAGAGTTTTCGACAAACGAAATCACGCCTGTCAAATCAAGCATGTACTCCGTGTGCAATAGCCCCGTCGAATTCGATTGGATTTGAAAGCCTTCAAGTGTGTTGTCGACCGTTCGGCGAAGCTTGACCTCGCTGAGCGATTCATTTGATGCGTAATTGGCACTGCCATCAATCGTTCCGAACGGCAACGATTGAGCCGAAAGGTTGTCAAGCTCTGCGTTGTAGCGAGTTGAAAGAGAAGTGTAGAGAGCTGAATATTCGGCGAGGTGGGCACGCGAATAGTCCGAGTGAATCTCAAGCAAACCAATTTGGGTATTGCTTCGAACGAATCCGATATCCAATGCTGCCATTTTCACAACCATCAACGCGCCAACGATCGCAATGATCGGCGCGGCAATCCATGCGTACTCGACTTTGCCGATCATTCGAAAGATGAACCAGTTAAGCGGAACAAGGATCAACAAATACGCTCCCAACATTTTGAGAACAAAATCGGATGAAGGTGGCGTGATGCCAGCGGCTTCTTTTAACGTCTCCCGCGCCGCGAATGAAATCCCGCTATCGTCATTCCAACCACCGACGCCGGATTGAGAAGCGTCTTGATAGCCACCGTAGTGCCAAGCGTCTTTCAGGTTGCGCGAAAACGGTTTGGATCGCGATTGGTTGATTCGAATGTCGGATTCAGGCACTACGGAATCGCCTGGGTAAGTGTTGCGTCCAAAGCGTTGAGGAACGACTTCGCCTTCCTCCATCGAGGAAATGGTTCTTGTTTTGCCCGTACCATTGCGAGCTAGGTCACGAGCAACGAATCGAACAGTTGAATGGACCATTGGATCAAAAAGACTTGTATTATCTTCGGCCCATTCGAAAACGATTTCATCAGAATCAGATTTGCCGAATCTCCTCGCGGGCTTTCTTAGCAACGCCCCATTGAGAAAACTTTTGAAGCTTCTCCATTTTCGAACGGCGGGAGCGTTGAGTGAAAACGAAGAAATTACGATTCGACCGCGGCCAACGCGTCTTTCAATTGCGATCTCTCCGGTGCCTTCAACAAAGTTCGCATCATCGTGCGGTTTGAAGGTCACGCCCAACAAGGGAACTTTGTCTGAGACTTGGAAGATGCGTTTTTGCGCCTTGTTGCGAGACGCCGGAACCGTCCAATTCTCGTTAAGCTCTTCCATGTCGTCGTTGGTCAAGTTCCGAGAGCCATCGAAATGAGCGGGCAAATAGTCTGCCAAGAAACTGTTTTGCAGTCGATCGAGGCAGTCGGGTCCGCTGATGACAAGCTGTCCACCAAAGTGAAGCCAATCCAAAATGGCTTGTTCTTGTTCGGCACCCAATTTCGTTGGATCGTAATCGTCCCAAATCATGTACGCGATCGTTGTCCAGTTGAGCGCATGTTGTGGAAGCGGAATTGGCTTTTCCGGCATCGTTGGCACGACATAGTAGAACGGCGGAATGATCTCACCGTTACCCATCGTTCCTCGCAACCGAATACAATCTGCCAGCTCAAGGTACTTGTAAGTGTCTGGTCGCGTGCTCATCAACATCATATGGAATTGATGTGACTTCATCGTCGAGGTTGGCTGGGAGAGCATGATTTGCGCCAGCCCACTCGCCGAGCGGTTGAGTGAATAATTAACCGACGCGGTGGTGACTTTCTTGTTTCGGGGCGGAATGAAAACGGTTGTTTCAAAATTTTTCCATTCGCCTTTGGGTAAAGAAACTGGGCGAGTCGTGTTCAGGAAATAGTCTGTGGCGGGAACACGAACGGGCTTGTTGACTCCGTCGACAGCATAAGCGGTCAATTCGCCATCGGCGTTGAAGTTGTTGGCGATTGCCGGAAAGTTTGCGGTGTACCAGTGGCCAGGTTTGACTCGGTTGCTTGCGGCAGAAGATCGGACTTCCTGCATCGCGCGGGCGAGCGGATTGTCTTTGGCCTCTTTTTCGTCCTTGGCTTTTTCTTTGGCAGATTTCGGATACAAACCAGGCAGCAGAATCGGCGTGTTGGTTTCGAAATCGTCTTTACGCTTTTTGTTTTTCTTCTTGTCTTCTTCTTTTTTCGCCACGTCGTCTTTGTCGTCACGACATCCACTGCAGCCGGTCGTCATCAGAATCGAGAGAACCAAAAATGTAACGGCGATTGGACGTAGCCATGGATTGTCGAGAATCGTTTTCATTTAGGTCCCAGTTGACGAGTCCAAGCCGGTGAAAAAAGGTCGCGATTTGCGAGTAAGGTTGACGCTTCGTTGAAGCTATGATCTTAGGCGAACTTGGAAGCAAGAGAAAGCGAATCCGGGAAAGTAGCGATTGCGAATTTCAAGAGATCAGCTCGTTGAAATCGAGAACGTTTCGGTGATAAACGAGAAATGATTGATAACCAATGAGAAATTTAGAACTGAGCAAAATTTTTCATTGGTAATTAGAGGACATTTCAAAACCTAAAATCGTGCGATCATCGTAGTGGGATTCGC
>CAYMFZ010000514.1:0-4569 GCA_964389585.1 uncultured Pirellulaceae bacterium
ACACTATCGACATCAGGAGCATCGCCGGCACTTCGACCGATCCACGCTCCGGCTTGCTCGGCTACAGGCTGGTCGATAATCACATCAATCGTCTTGCCGACCTGCCGCTCGTTGTATTCGAACATGATTTGCTGCTGAACGGCCATCAACTGCTCGCGGCGCGAGTCTTTCACTTCCTCTTCGAGGTGACCTTCCATTTTGGCCGCAGGAGTGTCGGGCTCATACGAATAAGTAAACACGCCCATCCGCTCGAAATTGTGTCGCTGAGTAAAGTCGACGAGAGTGTCGAATTGCTCATCTGTTTCGCCAGGAAATCCAGTGATGAAAGTTGTACGCAAAACCAAATCTGGAATCAGTTCACGCATCAAGAGAATTTGCTTTTCGGTTTGCTCTGAGTTCACACGACGCGACATTCGGCGAAGCATGACATCGTCGGCATGTTGAAGCGGCATATCGATGTACGGCAGAATTTTTTCCGATTGAGCGATGACCTTTAAGAGACGCTCGTCGATGTACATCGGATAGAAATACATCAGACGAATCCAGTCGAGACCTTTGACTTTGTTAAGCTCAGTCAACAACTCAGCGAGTCGCGGCTCGCCATAAAGATCCATTCCGTAGTAGGTCGTGTCTTGGGCGACGATGATCAGTTCTCGCACGCCATGGTCTGCAAGCTGCTGAGCCTCGGCAAGGACTTCCTCCATTGGCTTGGTCGCATGTTTTCCACGCATTTTTGGAATCGCGCAAAACGTACAAAGCCGATCACAGCCCTCAGAAATTTTCAGGTAGGCAAAATGCTTTGGCGTAATTTGCAAACGGTCTTGGTCGGGCAGGGCACGAATTGGCGCGGGTTGAAACACGTTTCGCTGTTCGGCTTGATCGCCCAGCAATCGGTCTGCAATCTTAGTGATCTCTTCGCGACCGAATACGCCGATCAAAGAATCGATCTCAGGACGATCCTCAAGCAATTGCTCTTTTTGACGTTCGGCCAAACATCCCGTGACGATGACGCCCTTGGTCTTGCCGGCCTTTTTCAAAGCCAACATCTCGTCAATCGCGCCAAATGATTCCTTGCGTGCTTGTTCGATAAATCCACAAGTGTTGACGACCACAAAATCGCTTTCTTCAGGGTCGCTGATCAACTGGTAGCCATCGAGCTTCAGCAAGCCCATCATGCGCTCGCTGTCGACCGTATTCTTTGGACAGCCCAAACTGATAAACGCGTAGCTGCCTTTGCAATCCACGCTTTCGGGTAGTTTTTTGAAATCAGTTGACAAGGTCGATGCTCGATTAGTTTTGTGGAAGGAATCACGTGAATTTGCCTGTGATGGTAGCCCATAAACGCAAATTCAGGGAGGTGCAAAACCTCTTTACAGCGACATTCGATCCACGAAACCATTCACCACCAACAAACCGGCAGCAATTCATCCGACAACGTTTACCACTGATGCTCAACTTCATGCATCTGGCAATAGCTCTCGTAACGACGAACGTCGAGTTTTCCGTCTGCGACAGCCCATTTGACCGTACAATCTTCCTCATGGGTGTGCGTACAGTCGGGGAATTTACAGCCATTGATAAAGGGGCGAATATCTCTGAAATAGCCAACGACTTCTTCGGGAATGACATCCCAAAGTTGAAACTGGCGAATTCCCGGGGTGTCGATCAAATGCCCACCGCATTCCAATGGAATCAAAACGGCCGACGTCGTCGTGTGTTTACCTTTTTGGTTTTCTGAACTGACGTTTCCGACTCTGAGCTGCAATCCCGGTTCAATCGCGTTAAGAATCGAAGACTTGCCAACGCCTGACTGGCCTGTGACCACGCTGTCTCGCCCCTTTACCCAGCTTCTGAGGCGATCCACACCGTGCCCCGTCATTGTCGAAGTCAGCACAACCGGATAACCCATCTGGCTCCAAACGCCGACAACGGGCTGAAGATCCGCCCAATTTACCAAGTCGATTTTGTTGATCACGATTACGGGTTGAATCCGGGCCTTTTCAGCCGAGACCAAAAAGCGATCGACGAGATTGGGTTTCAAAATCGGTTCCGCCGCGCTGGCAACGATGAAGGCTAAATCGATGTTCGACGCGATAATCTGCTGGCGTTTACGGCTGGTACGGCTAATTTGATTCCGCCGCGGATCGACGCGAACGATCACGGCTTGGCTTTCGTCGCTTCCTGGCTCACCAATTTGAATCGTGACGTAATCGCCAGCAACGACCACATGTTGAAGATCAGTAGACAGAGATTTGAGAATTCCTCGCACCGTGCAGTCGTAATGCTTTCCGTCTTCGATGCGGACAACGCTCGTCAAACCATGAACTCGAACGACTCGGCCAGGTCGACATCGACGATCATCGACCTCCAATTCAACTTGAAAACCAGAAGCGTCGACTTCATTGACGGCGCCTGAAATTGTTCTACGACGGGTTAAGTCGCCTTTTCCCGAGACTCGCTCCGCCTGTTTGGAGTCCTCTAAGTCTTGGTCGTCGTCTTTGAATTCGCGCGTAAAGTCATTTTTGCGGGCACGACTGGTGTGTCGTTTGCGAAATTCGGCGCGCACGGTCTTTTTCGATTTCTTCTTTTTTGCCATGAGCAAATGTTACCCGATTTTTCAGTAGGATTGAAAACCGATTCGAGTATCGAAGCAATAAAGTCTCGATGCTGTACGTTCTTGATGAATTAGGGTGCTTAGATGAAGTTTAGACAGACCAAAGACTAGTCTTCGTTTGGAATGTGGATTTTCAAATTCCGATTTGGCAAGCTGTCTAAGTTCTGAAGCAGCTTGAATCCTGACTAACCAAATCCAATTCGTCTTGGAGTTTGCGAGCTGAAGCATTCCAAGGAAATTGGTTTGAATCAAAGATTTTAGATTCTCAAGACCGATGATATAAACTTTAATAAGAATTGTAGTGCAGCAATTGGTTTCATTCATTCATTAAGAGCTTTTTCAACACAGTCTCAACTGCGTGACTGGAAGAATTTCTGGCTGATCAATTGTTGCTTTGCTGTTTAAGAGTTTTCCGCATCGCCTCGAAGAATAAGTTGTCGACGTGTCAAAAGTAATTTGCGTTAAAAGCGGTTCGGATTCAAATTCCCTACCACTCAAAGCCGACCCATCGGTTGATGTGACCGTCGTCGACAGTTGTGCCAAAGCGATGGAACTGTTGAGAGAAAACGAATTCGACGGACTCTATTATTGCTACGACGAGCACGACAAAAAATCGCTTTGCGACGTGATTCACAGCAATGCGATTCTGGAGCTTGTCCCTGAAGGACTAGCTTTGCTCGACGCCGAGAACAACATTCTCCGCACAAACAAAAGGCTGACCAGTTGGTTTGAAAATTCAAACTTGGTCGGCCTTAATTTTTATGACGCCATTGGCGTTCCCACCATCATCGGCAGCGAGCCAAGCCCGTTGGCGTCGGCAAGATCCAAAGGGGAAACTTGCCGCGCGACGCTTTCCGTCAACGACCGATTTTATCAATTGACGGTCGTTCCTGTTCTCGACAAGACCAACCAAGGCGAGCAACTGATTGTTACGCTTTCGGATTCAACAGATGACACACTTCAGCGTCAAAAACTTGAAGCCCTTCACCAAGCCGGCGCCGCGCTCGCCGATCTTCGTCCCGAAGAGATTTACGAGATGGACGTCGAGAATCGAATTGAACTGCTCAAAGACAATATTCTTCACTACACCAAAGATCTTTTGAAATTCGATGTGGTTGAAATTCGGTTAGTGGATCAAGAAACCGGACTTCTCGAAACGCTGTTGTCGGTTGGCATCGATTCGGAAATTGCTTCGCGACCGCTCTACGCACAAGCAACTGGCAATGGCGTCACTGGATTCGTGGCTGCCACCGGCAAAAGTTATATGTGCGAAGACACAACCGACGACCCGCTTTATCTCGATGGATTGATGGGCGCAAAAAGCTCACTTACCGTTCCGCTTGTTTATCACGATCAAGTCATCGGCTCATTCAATGTCGAGAGTCCGGAAATTGGTGCATTTGAAGAAAGCGATTTGCAGTTTGTCGAATCTTTTGCTCGCGACATTGCGGTCGCGCTTAACACGCTTGAGTTGTTGAACGCGCAGCGAACCGATGCGGCGCTTCAATCGGTTTCGGCAATTCACGCCGCCGTCGCTCTTCCGATTGACGAGATTCTCAACGACACGGTTCATGCGATCGAAAGCTATATCGGTCACGACCCAGATGTCACCAAACGATTACGAACAATTATCAAGCACGCTCGTCAGATTAAATCAGCGATTCAAAAAGTCGGGCAGGAGATGGCTCCGGTCGAAGCAATTCCTTCCGCGGTCCAAGTCGAAGTCCGTCCGCTGCTGAAGGATCGTCGGATCTTGGTGATTGATGCGGACGAACAAGTTCGCACATCCGCTCATTGTCTGTTGGAACGATACGGGTGTGTTGTGGAAACGGCTCACGAGGGTCGGGAAGCAATTTTGATGGTGCGGAATTGTGGCACTGATAATTACGATGCGATCATTGCTGACATTCGCTTGCCGGACATTGGCGGTTACGACTTACTTGTGAAGCTTAAAG
>CAYMFZ010000515.1:0-4563 GCA_964389585.1 uncultured Pirellulaceae bacterium
GTCCACTACAGGTTTTGAAATACCCTCTAGTCATTTGACAGTTTTCAACTTTAACGGTTTGTCAGCCGGAAAATCAGCCGCCACGCGTTAGCGTCCGGTTTTACGCGACTGAACCGGGTGCTAACGCACTGCGGCTGATCCTGAAAATACACTTTGGCGAACCTAGCTTAGTTGCTCAACATGATCGGCAAAAAACTCAGCCTTCAAGTTGAAGCTTCGCCGCCATCAAAGTGTTTTCCAACAGCATCGTAACTGTAAGCGGTCCAACGCCACCTGGAACCGGAGTTACGTGAGCAGCGACTTTCATCGCGGCTTCGAAATCAACATCGCCAACCAATCCGTCATCAGTTCGATTGATTCCAACGTCGACGACTGCTGCTCCGGGTTTGATCATGTCCGCAGTCACAAAGTTCGGACGACCGATCGCTGCGATCAGAATATCAGCTTGTGAAGTCATTTCTGCGAGGTTGGGAGTTCGGCTATGGCAAAGCGTAACCGTGGCGTTCGCCATTTCGGGCCCCAATCCAGAGTCACGTTGTGCGAGCATCATCGCCATAGGCTTTCCGACAATATCACTGCGTCCGATCACACAAACGTGTTTACCGGTTGTCTCAACACCACAACGTTTGAGCATTTGAATAATTCCATGCGGTGTGCAAGGAAGAAACTTTGGACGGCCTTGAGAAATCAAGCCGACGTTGTGAGGATGAAACGCATCGACGTCTTTGTCGGGAGAGATCGCATCGAGGATGGCTCGCGAGTCGGCTTGGTCAGGCAGAGGAAGCTGGACGAGAATCCCACTGACTTTCGAATCGTTATTGAGTTGGTTGACTAGCGCAAGAATTTCTTCGGTGGTGCTAGTGGCAGGCATCCGATGAAGCTGGCTTTCGATTCCAGCGCGGGCGCAGGCACGTTCTTTGTTGCGAACGTAGACTTGGCTGGCTGGGTCATCGCCGACCAAGACGGCGGCAAGGACAGGTTGGGTGCCATGTTCGGAAACGAAGGCTTTAACTTTAGCTTTTGTTTCCAGTTGAATTTGCTTTGAAATTCCTTTGCCGTCCAGAATCTCTGCGGCCATCTGGCACTCCGAATGATAGGTTGGATTGTCGTTTTCGTTAGCATAACTTAACGATTTCAAGCCGAGAAGGTGATGGGCGTTCACGCGGCGCAAGAGGTCGCTTGGCAAACGAGGCAAAGGAACTTGCTAATTCCTTGATTCGACTTTCTCTTTTAAGACACGAATGTCTGCGTTGAGTTGCCTTTGGCTGAATTGCGAATTCGATCTGATTGGAGCCAGCAATCGGCCAAGCCCTTGGTGCGCGACAGTGATTCGGTAAGAAAGTCGCGTCGTTGTTCCCTCCGATTCTGGCTGGAGGCTGAAGATTGAAGTAATCACATGATTCGCATCAATTGATTGAACGCTCAGGAATTCATTCTCTTGATATCGAATGACTTCATCTTCGTAAGTCGTTTGTTTTCCGTCGAGATTTACGATTCGAGTTGTCACGACTCGAGTGGGACCGAACTCTGTTTTTTCGGCGGGAACGAGTTTCGCAACTTCTGTGATATTGGTCATCCAAGATTTCAGTTTGCGAGGCTCGACAAGGAATTCGAATACAATATTTGGAGGGGCGACGATTTCGATCTCAGCGCTGCATTCCTGCTTTTTCCCGCCAGCGAGCCAAAGTCCGGCTCCGACAATCGTTGTGATTAGAAGAATCCATAGCAAGATTTTTGATGAAGCAGTCATTGATTCGTTTGTTTAATCGCCTGTCCGAGTCGGTTGAAATTTCCGACGAGTATTCACCTTTTTTTACAACAAATGACCACGCTTGAGAATCTATTGAATTGCGTGGGCGACAAGAGTTTCAAACTTTTTCGGAAACTGATTTTGAGTTTCCAATAAAATTTGAATTCGAGCGAACCTAGTTGTAGAAACTTCGTCCAACTTATATCGCGAATGGTATTTGTTTGCGATTCAAGATTCAAAACCAAATCAATTTTAGGATTCAAATTTCAATGATGTTTTTAGGGTCAAGTCAGATAGCACACAAACGCGGGTATCGCATTGCCGAACAAGGCAATTTTGATATCGCGCTACCGTTGCGCTTGTAGACGCTTGGCCCAAAACGAATCCGTTCAAAGCCCGCGTCAACTGACAGCGGGCTTTTTTATTGGGTGGATGTCGAGCTGATCGACAAAACTCAATCGGATTGCTTCTGACAGTGCCAGTGAATTTTTGATTCACTTCAGGCGCAACAGTTTTTTGAAATGGCTTGATAGCTCAAGCGGAAGAGCGACTGGCTGAAGACCAGTAGATGAGGATTCGAACGCCTCTCAAGCCACTGCGCTACCGGTACGGATTTTTGGAGTTCGGTGATTGTGGCATTTCACTCCGTGAAATAGCGCCAAACCCCGATGCGAAGCGAAGGGGTTTATTGAGAACGAGAACGAGACCGAGAACGAGAACGAGAACGAGTATGAGTATGAGTACGAGTTGATTTCGATTTGAAAAAGGTAGTCGAGGGCTGGTTGCCCAAATGCGGCTGATAACTGCGTCGCGCCAAGTTCGATTCTTGGGTCTACCACTTTTAAGAATGATGAGCTTGGGTTGAAGGGCTTTGGTCGTGATTCGATGACGACGCCTTCGGCTCAGGTTTAAGAGTAAGAAACAGGAAAGGAACACACATGAACTTTCGATTGAAACACGGCGATCCGACAAATCGGGATCGTGGTGTCAACGGTTAACACAGCTGACTTTTAATCAGCACGATGAGGGTTCGAATCCCTCCGATCCCACTTGGGAGCTTGAGGCGATCGATCCTCGGCAAGAGAAGAGAGATGAAGAAGAAACAAACCAGTGGCGCGTAGCTCAGTGGTCATGAGCGGTTGTCTTATAAGCAACAGGCCGAAGGTTCGATTCCTTCCGCGCCAATTAGCAACAGGACTGAGGTGTTTAGGCAGCATGACTGGCTCTTAACCAGTTCGGAGAGGGTTCGAATCCCTCCAGTCCTACTTGGCGGTAAATGAAATGATAAACGGAAGCGATAAACCAAAACAGAAATCGTAGGTAAGTAGAAAAACAACTTGGTGTCTTGCACTGCAAATCACCAACCAACAAGCACTGGTCGTCTAGTGGCCAGGATTCCGCTTTCGTAATGCGGTGACGTGGGTTCGAGTCCCACCCAGTGCTCTTAAATTTCGAATTTGAATTTTGAAAAGAGGTAAGCGTTGCTTGCTGATTTTGCGAAACGGGTTCGAGTGTTCTTTGACAATTTAGCAACCAATTGCGCTCATGATGTAGCGGTAGCCTACTGCCTTGCCATGGCGGAAGTGCGGGTTCGACTCCCGCTGAGCGCTTTTGAATTTGGAAGACTTGAAAACGTAGTCGCAGACGTTTCGTTTTCAGACTTTCAAATTCGATTGATCAGCATGTAGGAAAGTTTGGTATTCCGTCGGTTTTGGGAACCGGAGATCGCAGGTTCGAATCCTGCCGTGCTGACTTTGTGCTCTTGACCGATTGGCTTAGGTGCCAGTTTTCCACGCTGGTTAAGCGAGTTCGATTCTCGCAGGGCACTCTTTTTTGAATGTGGGATGTGGAATGTGGAATGGCACGTCTTACTACGCATTCCGGCCTCCGCATTCCGAATTGTTTCTTGGCTCATCGGTCCAGTCTGGAGTGGACGCTGCCCTGTCACGGCAGAGATCGCCGGTTCGAATCCGGTATGAGTCGCTTTTAAATTTGGAATCGGAATGATGGACGGTGTGAAGAAATCGCGTCTGTCACTTTCATTCCGATTCTGACTTCCGAATTTTGTATTGTGCGGTACGCCAACGGCTTGAGCGGCCGGTCTCAGAAACCGGTGTCTGTGAGTTCGAATCTCACCCGTACAACTTGATTTTTAAGTTTTGGTGACCTGTGCGGTGTGAGTTGCTTTGAGGCGATCAAGTGTTGAAGACCGGGTGCCTGAATCACCAGGTGCCCGAATCGCAACAGTGAAAACTTGGGGATCCTATGGGTAGGTGGTTTGCCTTTGAAGCAAGCTGTGACGGTTCGATTCCGTCTCCCTGAACTAAAAGTCTCAGACAGATGAGCAGATGGTGCAGACGGGAGCACGCCTGCTGAAGAGGTGAGAGGTTTTCGGTTCGACTCCAAAGTGTCTGACTGATTTGGGTTGGTAGCTCAGTGGCAGAGCGGGTGCCTGTTAAGCACCTACGCGCGGGTTCGAGTCCCGCCCAGCCCTCTTTTCGAATTCTGGTTTACAAAGTCAGCCGAGGCTCAAAAAGAGACTTTGGTTTCGTGAAGAAGAATTGGTATGTCTGAGAGGGGCTCGTTGAGATTTCGGAGAAATCAACGACGTTGACATAGTCGTTGATCACTCCGTGGTCAAAACGTGAATCAGGAAGTTGAGACGCAATGGAAGTCGTGTCTTGTCTGGTTAACGGTTCGAAGAGTAAGAGTAAGAGTAAGAGTAAGAGTAAGAGTAAGAGTAAGAGTAAGAAATTTGCCTTGCGGGTGTGATGGACGCATGACTGTCTTCGAAACAGTTGGACGAGGTTCGA
>CAYMFZ010000516.1:0-3332 GCA_964389585.1 uncultured Pirellulaceae bacterium
CTCGTACTTCCATCGTCCCAGCGAAAATCCTCTCCAAACTGTCCCGGCTGATCAGGATGATAAACGTATTGAACAATATTCGCTTTGTCGCGCGACAAAGAGGAACCAGACGATCCGTCGGTTCGCCACATCATTCGAGCACTAAATCCATCAGTTCCATCTGGAACGTCGCCACCGACATTGCCCTCGCCTCCGATCAAGCCGGGAAGCTTTCCTCCTCGAACAAAATCGAATCCTGAACCGAACTTTACACGATACTCAATCTCAACTGCCTCGTAACCTTGGTCAAAATTCAGCTTCCATTGAGCACCGGTTCTGTCGTCTCCACTTCCAAACAGTCCAGCGGGATAAAGCACTTCCATCGCTTTTCCGCCACCTTCATTAACAATTGAAACGCGGCCTTGATCGACTCCATTGTTGAAAGTTGGCGAATTCCAATCTTCACTCAAATTCGTAGCCGAGTAAATTCCCAGTGGATCATCTTCAAAATCGTTGCTGTAGATTAACTGAGACGACACAGTTTCCCCCAAGCCAACCACCAACAGAGACAGGGCAACGACTGCGGGTATTCTTCGTAAGATCGACGAAAGTCTCATGGTGTGTTTTTCGTGTTGTAGGGAATACTGATTGGGGAATTATAGTTTGGTAATTCAGCAACCGCTATGATTTTGCTTCAAGCTTCGCGACCGACGTCGGCGCACTATGAAACATAAAGTGCCGAACGCGATAACCGTCATCGATGCTGGTTCAGGGACCGCCATGATCGCGTTAAGTTGTGTACTCGTAAGATTCCCGTTGCGATGAAAAATAAACGCGTCAATCTCAGATAACTGCTCTCGGGCTCCAAGCCGAAACTCGAGCGGAACACCGACATTCGAGCTCGTGATATTGTACTGCTCGCCAACGATCCAGTCGTAATATCCATCCGACGAAGTCGTAACTGCCGACTCTGGATCCGCGCCCAATTCCTCTGGCGAAAAGAAACTATCGGAATTCGATGCGAATCCACGTGCCAAGTAGTAAACCGTATAAAGCCCTTCATCGGTGAAAGTCAGATTATAGACCGCGATCGACTCTTGAGGTTCAGAGGTCAAATCCGGCCTGCGAGAATCCGCAGCCGACAATGCCTTACCTTCTGAAGCGTTCGCAACGTTGGTGATTTCCCAGACCACATTGTCACCATCAGGATCAAGAATACTTACAGCATTTTCAGCTTGGATGACCAGGTAAGCTCTTTGTGCGGGAACGGAATTTGGATTGGACCAAAAATCGCCCACGTCAGACCCTTGAAGTGGCTTTCGAAAGATTCGGGCTGAAGAAAATTCATCCGCACCA
Source organism: uncultured Pirellulaceae bacterium (assembly GCA_964389585.1). GTDB lineage: Bacteria > Planctomycetota > Planctomycetia > Pirellulales > Pirellulaceae > Mariniblastus. The sequence continues at coordinate 1,336 of CAYMFZ010000516.1, forward strand.
ATGTCCGGCAAGCCAATTCGTCGCTGACCATCCATGTCGAAATTGACCAAGCCTGCTGCGCTGCCATCGATGGCAAGACTTTCAGAACTTGGACGCAGCAAGCCATCAGCACCTCGCACCAACAAAGGGTCGGCCACCGTAATTCCTGATCGAGCAGGAATTCCTAACGATCCGCCATGGACCAAATTGTTGGCCCAAGTCCAATTCGAACCCTCTTGGCCCTCGAATAGCGTTCCTGATGTATTAGCGACAATGTTTCCGGCGATGGTTACATTTTCGGCAAGCAAATTTTGGTCGTTTGCATCGTATAGAGCATCAAGAACAATTCCTGCTTTCTCGACATTAACGATGGTGTTGTGTGCAATCGTGACGTTCTTAACTTGCTCGTAAAGCGTTGGGTCATTTGAATCGACGCCGGCGGTGATTGCGATAGCTCCGTCCGCGCGACCATCAACACCTTCGATATAGTTGTTGGTGATTGTATGGTCTTCACCAATAACTCGGATTCCCCCAGAACGCTCTTTGTCGTCACCCAAAAAGAAATTCCCTGTAACGTTTGCGCCACTTCCATGACGCAAAGTCAACGTTCCAGCGGACTCTCGAAAAGTGTTGTAGCGAAAAGTGTTACCGCCCGATTTGTTGGAGATGATTTCGATCTCACCATCCGTACGCTCAAAAACATTGTTCTCAACGATGACCTCTGCCCGTTGAGTCGCTCTGGCGCTGGTTCCAATTCGAATCGACTCGAAACCATTTCCATTTCCTTCTGGTCGATCCGCGAAATGATTGGAATCAATGCGGTGAGACACCGGTGCGGTTGAATCGTCATTCAACCATGTGACCACGGTCACCCCTGAGTGATCTTGATTGATGAACCGATTATGATCCACTCGATTGCTCGTCCCATAAATCGAAACCCAGTGGTAGCGTTCGCTTTGAGAGGGAGGGTTGTACGAATCAATGATCGAATTTGTAAATCTCGAATTGGTTGCTTGCCCAAGACTTCCACGAAACTGGACGACATGTCCTGAATCACTTGCGTTTCCACCTTTGAAGTGCAGGCCTTCAACATGAAGGTGGCTGCCTGAAATTTTCAAACTAGAAGTTCCATTCAACACAACGCCGCCAGGTGTTTGAGCACGTAGAACGATTGAGTTGAGAGCCGTTCCGTTGCCAGCAAATTCAATTTGCTGATCAGTCCAAACGCCATCCGTCATCAACAGCGTGTCACCCGCGACCGCAGTCTGAAGTGCATTAGTGATATCTTGAGCCGAGGAGACTTGGAAAGTTGTTTGAGCTGCCGCATCTTTTGTGTTGAGGCAAAGCGTTGAGATCGCGATGACAATGATTGCACAATGCAAACGTGAGAACGGAGTGCAGCAAGAAACGTGGCAACTCATGGCGGTCTTTCTTATTCTCAGCAAAAGGATCTCCGAATCTCGTGAGCAGGAGTTCCTCGGCGGTTCAGATAATATTTACCAGCTCGAAGAATGCCGGTTGAACTGAGATTTTCATTTCAGGTGGGTTTGGCTTAAAATCTGTCTAATAATTATAAATTCTCGTATTTTCGATTGCAACCAAACCTGATCAATTCGTCAGGAGAACTGAAAAGTCGAATCCAAATTCGACTTTCGTTGTTGAGATACTTTCTGGTGGGTAACTTCTGCCGGAAGTTACCAAGATTTACGCAAGACCCAATTTCAGCAAACGTTTAATCGATTAACGAGTCCACTCATCGGCTTGGTAACTCTCGGCAAGAGTCACCCACTAATTCTATGTTCGAAACTGCAAATGTCTTCGAAAGCGACTTTGCAGTTCTCCTGCAGCCAGAACTTCGAATCTGATTACGACGGAAGCACGCGAGTGATTGCTGCGACCCCTTCACGGTCGGCGGTTTTAATGGCAGGTTCCGGTGGTGTCGCTATCGCTCAACCCACCGGCTACAAGCTGTAATCCTTTCAGGATAGTTTCTAGAAACGTTTCGAACGTCCTTAGCC
>CAYMFZ010000516.1:3342-4561 GCA_964389585.1 uncultured Pirellulaceae bacterium
TGAGGCTGCAAATGTCTTCGAAAGCAACTTTGCAGTTCTCCTGATCAATCCGTTTGGCCTCGAAACTCGTTTACGAGCTGTATCGTTTCCGCAGCCAGACGTGTGATTTCATCGAATCGCCCTTCAGCAATCAAATTCGACTTCGCCATCCAACTCCCGCCGCAAGCGATGACATACGGCAGGCTGAGATAATCCGTAAGGTTGGACATCGAAACACCGCCAGTTGGCATGAAACGAATTGAACGGTAGGGACCGTGAAACGCTTTCAAGGTCTTCACGCCGCCCATCGCTTCGGCTGGAAAGAATTTAACGACATCGAGACCGAATTCGAGAGCCTGCTCAAGGTCAGTCGGATTCGACGTTCCTGGGAACACGGGAACTTTGTTGTCAACACACCACTTTACCGTTCGTGGATTAAATCCCGGAGCGACGATGAACTTGGATCCTGCATCCGTCACTGCCGCAGCTTGCTCGGCGTTGTTGACGGTTCCGGCTCCAACCAGAAAGTCAGTTCGTTTCGCAAGAGCTTTAATCGAAGCCAATCCGGCATCGGTGCGAAGCGTAATCTCAGCACAAGGAATTCCGCCCGCTGTTAGCGCATCGGCAAGTCGTTCCGCGTCGTCGACGCTTTCAATCGCGACGACGGGCACCACCTTGAGTTCTTCAATTTGCTTCGCAATCTCATTCATCAAAACTTTTTCCTGAGCCAAACGGCTTATGATTTTTCGGTAAAGGTTATTCAATCGGTAGAAAATTTGTCAGTTCGGTACTTCGACCGCTGTAGTGCGCCGTTCGTTTGCCTGCATTAGCACTGCTCCATTCGCTTTGAGGCTTTTCCCTTCTCGCACCGCAAACTTTGATACTTTGCCGCCCTCTTCACGAGTCCACGCAAAGCTGGCGTCGGTCTCCAAGCTCCCCAACGCAGCCGCTTCAGAGGAAGGCTGCAGCAGGAACGTGTCCGTGATGTCTCCATCTTTTACCGTCACCGCGATCTGATTGCCGTTCTTGACCGAAGTAACTTTTGGGCCCGCTTTTCCTTTTGCCGATGGATACAAAACTTGAATGAAAACCTGCTCGGCACCGCTACCTTTGGATTGAGTGTAAGGGTAAACGCCAAAGTCGCCTTTCAAGTATGTCAGTTCGCCTTCCGCATTTTCGATCTTGAAATCTTCAGCCGAACCAAATGTCCACGCATGCAAATGCGCGGCTGGTCCATAAG
>CAYMFZ010000517.1:0-4539 GCA_964389585.1 uncultured Pirellulaceae bacterium
GCTTCGGGCCGGAACCTCAAGCAAAATCAGCCTCTCGTTTATTCCAACAAGCCATTCAAACTTCGCAATTCCAAACATGAGCCGTAGGCGCTAGCCTCGGGCCGGAACCACCAGCAAAATCAGCCTCTCGTTTATTCCATCACACCGCTCAAAATCACAACGCCAAACATGAGCCGTTGGCGCTAGCCTCGGGCCAGAACCGCCAGCAAAATCAGCCACTCGTTATTCTTCAACATTACGCCCTACTGTTCATCTATCTCGCCAGCAAAAACATCTCGTGCGTTTCGCCGGCCCGAGGCTAGCGCCTACGGCTCACTTTTTTTCGTCTTCCTCTTTGTCATCCTTCACATCACCCAATTCACTCGACCCCTTCTTTTCCATCTTGATCGTGATCACGTTGGGCTCATCGAGTTTCAAATCGACACTTTGGGAACGACTATCTTGTTCCGAAATGGGCGGCTCATACTCTTTGTGCTGCACGGCAATTGATTCGGTGCCGGCAGGGAGATTTCGAATCGTTACAACGCCTTGCTTGTTAGTCGTTCCCGCAAACCGCATTTCTCGATCATACTCGTATCCGCCCGCTCGATTACCCACCATGACTTCGCGACTTGAGTACGCGGTACCAAGGATTTGTGATCCCAAATTGAACCACAACTGATTCGGCCACATCATCACCTTCGCTTCGGGTATCGGTTGGCCATCCGGATCTTCAATCGTGATATCTAACGTTGTCGCTTTTTCCATTCGCAACTCAGTCGTAACTTTCTCGCCTTCAAGTTTGACTAATTGAGGAAGCGCAAATCCGTTCCCAATCTTGTTGGCTTGATCGGGAAAAAACTTCAGCACATCTACTTTCTCTGGCAAACTTGGCACCCAGCCATCGCAGATTGGAATCATCTGAAGCACTTCATCTGTAGGAAGCGATTCAAACACAAACGTTCCGTCTGCATTGATCGGAACTTTATCATTCCAACTCCAGGGACGCCTCCAACCAGACTCTTGTGAAATGTTCTCAACCGTCCCCGCTGCAACATATCCGTTTTCAATCGGTCGCTCGATTGAATCGTCAAGCTTGCCCTCAACGCGTGTGCCGATTTTTAATTCAACGTCCTTCAACAAGACACGACTCTTGTCGCCCGGCTCAATCTTAATCGCCTTGCTAAACAAAGCCGGCTGACCTTCGACAAAGCAGCAAATCCGAACGGTCGTTGCTTTTGCGGCAAAAGTGGGAGAGACCAGCATGCCACTATTCTTTAACTTCCAGTCGGCCCTCGATCCGCCAGCCACGCCATACAAGTTGTCTTTGATCTTCTCGCCAGTTTCTGCGTTGACGGCTGTGACAGCTATTTTGAATCCCCGTTGAAGCTTGATTTCTGTCGGATCAACCACGTTTCGGTCTTCGCGAAATGGCACGAAGTCTGGATGTTCGACCGTCCAAGTCATCGCGCCCGTCACAAGTTTCTCCGTTACGAACTTTGGGACCGGCATCGCGACGATCCCTTTTTCATTCGTCTTCAATTTCGGAAGCGGACCATGCTCTTCCTCCGTCCAGCCCCAATGGCTACCAGGCTTAATTTTCGTTCGCATACCCGTGCAATAAACGGTGGCTTCTTCAACTGGATTGCCATCAGGATCAACAATCAGCAACTCACTCGTCACCATTTCGATATCAGGGGCGTCGTCAGCCTTGCTGGCATTCTCACTATCCTCTTCCTGAGCGACGACCGGACCAACCAAGCAAATTCCAAGTAGAACAGCCAAGGCAACTTGGCCCCCGATTTGATTGCGAACCCAAAACAAACTTTGAAAAACAGCCCTCATCGCTCACTCCTTTTCTGATTTAGAACTGGAAGCAACTCGTTTCAAAAACCGTTGTCGATGTTTCTTCGCGAGAAAGATCGTCTTCTTGACTGCTCCACCCGGACAATCCTCAAGCAGTTTATCCAGCAAATTTTCGGCGGCGGGCAATTCTAATTGTGCAAGTAACATCGCAACTCGATGAACGTCGTAGTTGAGTTTCGACCGCTCCTCTTCATCGAACTCGTCCCATTGAGAAAACAAGGATTCGACTTCGCTTCCAATCGCGGGCAATACTTCCTTCTCCAACAATTCGGCCGGCAGTGCCGCGATCTGCTGGTGTCTAACAAATGTCACGCGCGGCGATCCACCGACGAAACTCTTGGCAAGCTGTTTTGGACCTGGTTTGGTTTTTGAATCTGCGGCGATGTTCAAATCCCACAAATAGCAGACTCCATCACTGGCTCCGGTCAATAAGGTTCGATCGTGAGAACCAAAGTCAACGTTGTAAACATGCTTTTCATGTTTTCCAAAATGCCAGACCCGAACTCCGGAGTTAACTTCGAACACGTTTACATCGCCACCCATTTGCCCGACAGCTAACCAAAGACCATTTCGAGAGTATTGAAAACTTCCGTAGATTGGCCGAGCCTGCTTGTCGAAGCTCAAAATCGGTTTCTCCAACTCTAGATCCCATATCCGAACCGTTCCACCCAAACTCAAAGATGCAACCGACTTCCCATCGGGGGCAAACAAAACTCCATACATCCGAGCGTCATCGTTTCCTGGGTTTTCGACGGAAGCTTCTTTCAGTTGTTCTCCCGTTTCGCAATCCCACAATCGAATCGACTTATCCCATCCTGCTGAAACAAACTGCTGGCCATCGGGACTTAACGAAAGTCCATAAACGCTTCGATGTTTTGTCTTGACGATTTGCGAATCGGATGGCAAGTCAAAAACGCAACAAGCGGATTGGCGAAACACACAAGCTGCCAACCGATTGGCATCGCGAGAAAAACTCAGCGACTCCACAGATGAATGAACGTCTTTTCTCTTTGGCCATTCCCAATGATGTTTGACTTCACCTGTTGCTACGTCCCAAACATAAATGTGGATATCATTTTTGCTCGCTCCTCCACCCGCCAACAATTTCGAATCCTGCGAATAGATAAGTTGGCCAAACGACGTTTCATCTATCTTGAAGGAGCGCAATTTCTCTCCAGTTGCCCGATCAACAAGGTGAACGCTTCCACTGTCGTCGGCAAAGACCATTGAACGGCCATCAGGACTCATTGAACAAACGGCACTTGCCCTCTCCGCATTTTCGATTCGAATTTGCTTTCGTTTTTCGACATCCCAACGACGAATGACCGAGTCCCATCCGGAAGAGAAAAGCCGCTTGCCATCGGCGGTAAACCGAACACACCATGGTTTCCAAGTGTGCCCTTCGAGCGCGCCAACTGAGTCGCCTGACTCCGCATCCAGCAATTGAATTCGATGGTCTTCACCAATCGCGGTTCCGACGGCAACCAAGCTTCCATCGGGAGAGACGCGAATGTCCGAGGTGTAACGCTCATCGCGACCAGAAACCGAAAATACTTTTTCCCAAACCTGGGTTCCCGATTCGATATCGTACATCCTGGCCGCAATATCTCGCTCGGTTGTTACCACCTTTTTCCCATCACTCGCAAAATCGAATCTAACAATATTTCCAGTCGTAGAAATCTCGTTGATCGTTTCGCCATTCGCAACATCAACGATCTGCAGCGTCTTTCGTTTTCCACTGTTAACCAACACCAACCGCTTTCCATCTGGCGTAAATCTTGCGTGGCTAAAACCATTGTCAGTCGTTAAGCGATCGCTGCCGAACGGAATTTTCGGACCCTTGGGATTGTTCTTGATCTCGAATTTCGTTTCACCTTCAAGATCACAGACGATTATTTTCCTGGCGCTGCCGAGTGCAAGTAACTTTTCATCCGGCGACACGTCGATCGAACTAAATTGATGCTTAGACTCAACCTTGAGTTTGGTTTTTTTGCCAGTCTCAAAATTCCAAAAGTCAACAACCCCCGCGCTTGAGTTCGAAGCGAGTCTTCCCGACACTGGCATTCGACAAATCCCTTGATAGCCGTAGGCCGCGTTCATCCCAAACCAACCTGCGTCTGATTTCTTACTCCACAATTGCTTACCGGTTTCTGCGTCCCAAGCAACGACTTTCATTCCCATCGTTACGACAATTTTTTCGTCCGCCGACAAAGCCAGCATGACAACTTTGGAAGGGCAAAACCGATTTGTCCCCAATCGAGCGATCGCGTGCCGGGGGAGTGGGTCACCCAGAAAGTCCAGCTTGACTTTGGCGGCTTCGCTCTTGTTCGACTCGAGCTTCGACAGCTCTTCATCTTGAGCCAAACCAACGCCGGTCAAACAAGCCAAAACAAAAGCAACGATCAAGCAACGCAATTGTAAAAAGCGAATCGGATTTTCACTCATTTCCACCTTCCCGTTTAACTTGCCAACAACGTCATCTCTATTTTCGCTTCGGCGCTCGCTCCAACAAAAACTTGGCCAACACATCACCATAGTGCTGATCAAGACTCAAACGCTGATAGTCAACATTTGCATCTCGCATAATCGTTTTCAGATCACCCAAATAATCGGTGACGGCTTTGCGATATTCGTTCGCAACGATACTGGGATCCGCCAACACAGGTGAGCCTCCTTCGAGGTCCATGAATCGCA
>CAYMFZ010000518.1:0-4520 GCA_964389585.1 uncultured Pirellulaceae bacterium
TCCCACTACGATGATCGCACGATTTTAGGTTTTGAAATGTCCTCTAATTTCATGCGCAGGATGTATCAAATTAGACATCGATCTCGATTTGCCTTATTCCATTCATCCACTGATCTCTCCTGACGAAGCGGTCGTTCACGAAGAGCTTATTGGAACTTATCGAATGGAAGCGGTCCCATTTGCTGAGCAGACTCCGAAGAACAATGAAGCCGTCTTTGAGTTCGAAGAAACGGATGGCTCAAAAACTGACGCCAAAAAAACGCCAGATGAGGTTCTCCATATTGGTCGTGCCAACAAAAACTTCCCTAAGGGATTCATGCGAATGCTAACGGTTAACGTAAGCCAAAAAGAAAAGCTTATGCTCGACGACACTAGCGCGATGTTTGTAGTGAAAATTGGTGGCGATTACGTGATTCACCTCCCTTTAGCCAAAGAAGGTGACGATGCTGAGGAAGCTGGACTTGATTTCGAAACTATCGAAGCCAAAAGGATTGAGCAGTGGAAGCCCGACGAATATTTTGGCTACATGCTACTTTTAGCCAAGCCCGTCACCAATGGATTTGACATTCATTTGGTCAAGTCAGAATTTTTGAAAGCTGAAATCGAGGCCGGAAGGCTTGTTGGCTCAACCGGCAATGACGATGAAGAATTGATTATGAAAGCGAAAACAACCGAATTAAACAACTTCTTCATCGCCAACTTGAAAAAGCTTTACGGCGAAAACATCATGACTCTTCGCCGACTGAAATAGCACTCGCACGGGGTATTCGTAAGCGGTATTCGCAAACTTCAATCCGCAGCAAATCGCAATCACTCGTCTGACTTCTTGGGCATGTACTTATTGCAAAACTCAAGAATCGCTTTGTACCCACGATGCTGGTTTTTCTTTTTTCGAAAGCCGTGGCCCTCGTCATCGAACACTAAGTACTCGACGGATACGCCGTTTTGACGAGCCGCCTCGACCATGTCATCGGACTCAGCCTTGATGACACGCGGGTCGTTTGCCCCTTGCAAAACCATTAACGGATTCTTGATGTTCTTTGCGTGAAAGAGTGGCGAGATCTCGCGGAAGTACTCCAGGTCGTCGAAATCGCCCATCTCTTTCTCTAGCGCCTTACGCTGAGCCTCCCACCATGGTGGAATATTTTGCACGGTTCGATGCCAATTGGTAACTCCGAAAATATCAACGCCAACATTAAACTCCTCGGGCCGAAAAGTCATCGCGGCGCACACCATATAACCACCGTAACTTCCACCAATAATCCCAATTCGATTCGGGTCAACTTTGCCAGTCGCGATCAGCATCTTTTTGCTTTCAACGCAGTCATCAAGATCGCCCTCACCATGCTTTTGATCGTCAAGCTGTTGAAACGTTTTTCCGTAGCCGCTGCTGCCGCGGTTGTTGATCGCATAAATCACGTAGCCATGATTGACGAGGTATTGAATCAAGCCGCGATAACCGACGGTTGACTGACCGCCAGGTCCGCCATGAACCCAGACTAGGGCAGGGGCCTTGTTCGTTGCTGAGGCCGAGTTTGGCGTATAGAGCACGCCGGGAATTTCAATTCCATCAAATGACTTGAACCGAACGACCTCACCATCAACAAGATCATTTGGATCAATTTCTTCGTTCAACGATCGAGTCAACTGCTTTGCAGGCTGATCTCCAAAGTCGTAGTAGAAAAGATCTCGTGGCATCCTTCCGCTGGTCGCATACATCGCGATTTGAGTTTCGTCACGAGATAGCGACGCACTTGTGATCGCGGCGCCTTCAATCGTTGGCAGTTTGACTTGCTCCATTGAAGGGTACTTGAACATCCGAAGCTTGGATTTCGCGTCTTCGTTCGTGTTGATTTGAAAGAACTTTCCATGCTTACTGAAGCCAGCTCCCGTTATGTCCCAATCGTATCGAGCAAGTTCCTTCTTCTCGCCCGTCTCAAGATTCAACTGCATCAAGTAGTTGAACTCACTGTCTTTGTCAGTGGTGAATAGGATTGATTTCCCGTCGGGAGTGAAGTCCATCGGAGTATGGTTGATATCGCCTTCATGTTCAGTGACGCATTTTGTTGATTTAGCGTTGCGATCGTAGATGTAAACGTCACTATTGTCCCGTGTTTCCATCTTCATCAAAACGATCTTGTCGCCGTCAGGTGAAACTCCACCAGGCATGTAGCCGTCATCATTTTGAAAAACTAATTCGCGAGTAAAGTTATCTGTCTTGTATTCGTAAAAATCGAAAAACCGTGGGTCTCGCTCATTCGTAGAGATGTAAAATTTTGAGTCGTCTTTCGACCAGCCGCCAAATCGTGCTCGGAGTTTATCGCCGGGCGTCAGATCTTTCGTGGTTCCATCTTCGAGCTGCACGTACACATGATTCAACTCGTTACCGCCTTGGTCAGCCGTGTAGATGAACCGATCATCATTGGGAAAATATCCAACCGCAAAGATCGAATCCTTTTTTGAATCAGTAACAGGATTCATTTTCCCATCGGCGACGTTGATCGCGTAGGCGTTAAAAACACCCGTCGCGTCGCTGCTGACCAAGAGCTTGGAGTTGTCGTGAGAAAACGAAGCTCCAGAATAGCTGGTCGTTTTGAGGAACTGCTCAATCGTATACTCGTTGGACTTTTCTTGAGCGTTGATTGAAGTGCAAAGAGCGCAAACGAAACAAGCTACAAACGAAAGGCAAGCAATTTTTCTGAACATCAGAATTCCTGTTGATCTTGAGTTTTGACACGTCTTGGACAGAAGTAAACATAGGAGAGGTTTGAACGAAGTATTGCAAACCAAGTCTTCGAACGCTCCGAGGAGCTCCGAAGTCATAAACCGAAAGTAGGATGGGCGCTCTTGCCCGTCTCGAACGCTTACTCAAGCAAGAGTGCCCAAGTTTCAAAATACGGCGCTTAGAACCTATCCCACAACTAATGTGATTGCTGAATATCCGTGGTTGGAATGAGCCGTAGGCGCTAGCCTAATGGCACTTACTTTAAATTTGTGGGCTGAGCCTGCAGGGCATTTATTACATTTTTCAGGAAGGCTCGCTACCAGCTCGGAGAGCTGGGCGACATTGTCGCTCGATTTTCCAAATCGAGAGCGCGTCTTTGGTGATAGCTCAAGACTAAAAAGTGTTATAGAAGCGGTAAAGTAAGTGCCATTGGGCGCTAGCCTCGGGCCAGAATCACCAGCAAAATAAGCCAACAGGATTCGCTGGCCCGAGGCTAGCGCCAACGGCTTACAAGTTCTGGGATAAGCTCTTAGCAGTTCTCCCAAAGGTGGCCTGCTTAGACATCCGGTGGGCAAATCGATCGAACGGATGTGGAGGAAGCGTATGACGTTAAAAATCCATGTACGCCAACGAAGCTCTATTCTCCGCGCGGCCAAGCATTGTCTTTGGTGTTTTGATCCGGAAACCTGCCGTTGGGATCGAGGGTAATTCGAGAAACTTTTCGGTCTCCAAAATCGAATTTTGCTTCAAGTGTGCGATGCCCCTCAAACCACGCTTCAACCGGCCACTCGATCAAAGCTGACCCGTCATCCATAAACTTTGCATTAGTCAGTTGCTTGGGCGCAGGCCCCTCTGGCACGAATTCGATTTTCAGCACAACTGGAGCGGGCATTTGTCCCGCCTGCTTGATCGTAATAATCATTTGCGTTCCGTTGGAGGTCACTTTTTCGATCGAGCCATCTACAGATTCGGTTGTCCATAACCAGTAATACCAAAACCATTCAAGGTTACGGTCAAGCGAATTGTTCATCGAGTAAACGAAGTCCCATGGCGAAGGATGCTTGAACGCCCACGCTTCCGTGTACTCGCGGATTGCACGCTGGACTTCGTCGTCGCCCACAATTCCACCCAGCATCGAAAGCATCAAAGTCGCTTTGCTATACGCCTGAAAACCATAGCCGTTACCGCCATGATTCGAAGGCCACATCATTGGTGGTTCCGTCGTACTGCCACTAAATCTTCCGTAGCTTTGCCCCGCTCCATTGAAGTTCGGCGCCGTGCCACGTGCATCCGCTCCCGACAGCCGATTCATGTAGACGTTAAGCCCCTCATCCATCCAAGCGTAATCGGTTTCGTTGGTGCCCAGCATCATTGGCCACCATTGATGGGCAACTTCATGATCAGCTGCGCCTTGGTTGGAATTGATCACCATTGGATATTCCATTCCTGCGCTTGGGCCGTCTTGCATTGTCAACTGCGGAAACGGATACGGCTTCCAAAGCTTCGAATAATACTCAAGCGCGTGCCGACTGATTGAGCCCGCTCTTTCGAAGAGGTGGGCACGCTCGGGTAGAAAGACCATGTGAATAGGAATTGGTCCTTTGCCAGGAATCGTGGCCCTCGTCGCTTTCCAAACCAAATTCTCTGCGGTCACCCAAGCGAAGTCATTCACCATCTCGGCGGAAAAATGCCAAGTCAGTCTTTCTCCGTTGGCAGTCGATTTGCCTGGCCCCACTTCATCGGGTCCAACAATCGTCAGCTCTTTGTCAGAATCCAAAACGCCTTTTAGTCGCTC
>CAYMFZ010000519.1:0-4488 GCA_964389585.1 uncultured Pirellulaceae bacterium
CGAGCCGTCGCGTCAGCGACTTGCTCGGGGAGGGAGCCGATGAAAAGGCTCTCCAATGGTTCTACTTGAGAATCCGCACCCTCCCCGGCTACGCCGACCCTCCCAGAGGAGAGTGTTATGACGGTGTACAATCTAAAGTAAGTGCCATTGGGCTAGCGCCTACGGCTCATTATAGAAGGTGATAATCTCATGAAAGTGATAATTTCCTGAGTGACTACCTCAGGAAAGCTTCATGCAGTCCGCCATCGACGTTGATGATTTGCCCAGTTGTCTTGTTTGAGCGATTGGACGACAAAAAGTAGATCGCTTCCGCCTGATCGGCTGGCGTAATCGGCTGCTTCGTCAAAGTACGCTGGGCGTAGAAGTTTGCAAGCTTGTTTCGCAACTCGTCTTCAGTTTCTGATTCCTCGAACGCGATGTCATACTTCGTCAATGAAGCGATCACGCGATCACGAGGAAACATCGTACTTCCAGCAACCACCGTCGCAGGTGCGACGGCATTCACGCGAACAAGCGGTGCCATTTCGATCGCCAGCTCACGAACCAAATGATTCGCCGCCGCTTTCGAAGTGTCATAAGCAACCGAACCCTTCTTTCCAACCACGCCATTGACGCTGGTTGTCAAAACTACGGATGCGTTCAAGCCTTGATCTGACAAAACGGTTCGCAATTCATCAACAACGTTGTAGCTACCGCGAACGTTGACATCGAAAGTGAATTTCCATTTGTCGTCCGACAAACTTCCGTCTCTTTCAGGTGCCACAAAAACGCCAGCCGTAACGATGACGCGATCAATCCCACCATAGGCCAACAAAGTTTGCTTAATCATCGCTTGGATCGATTCGCGATTCGTGATGTCGACTCCCAAGCCGATTGCCGGCCCGCAGCCCGATATCCCCGAACCCGAGACACCAATTCCAACGCCGTAGATCTCGGTCAATTCCGCAGCCGTTGCATTGGCGGCATCTTCGCTAAGATCACAACAAACGACGTGAGCTCCCTCTTTGGCGATTCGATGGGCGACTTCTTTTCCGATCCCGTTTCCTGCACCGATGATCAATGCGATATCTCGCGACATCTCTTTTTCAGGTGGCTTTCGCTTAAGCTTCGCCTCTTCGAGTAACCAGTATTCGATGTCGAAAGCTTCTTGTTTTGGCAAAGCAATGTACTCGCCCAAAGCCTCCGAACCACGCATGACCTCGACCGCACAAGTGTAGAATTCTGCCGTCACCCGAGACTCGCTTTTGTCTTTTCCCCAAGCAATCATGCCGACGCCCGGAATTAGAATGACGGTCGGATTTGGGTCTCGCATCGCCGGCGAATTGTCGTGCTTGTGGGCTTCGTAGTAAGCCGCGTAGTCCTTGCGATATTGCTCAAGCCCAGCCGTCAACATTGACTTAAGCTTTTCAAATCCATCGCTCTCTTCATCGGCCAATGACGTTGGATCCCAATCAACGTAAAGCGGCTTGATCTTGGTTCGCAAAAAGTGATCTGGACAACTCGTCCCAAGTTCCGCCAATCGACCTGCGTCGTTCGAATTCACAAAACGCAAAATTGAATCGCGTGTTTCAACCGTTCCGACGAACTTGTTCATTTGCGAAACCTGACCTCGCAACCAAGGCAGTAATTTCGCAAGCATGGCATTGCGAGTATCGTCACCCAGCGTTGGATGCTTTTGACCGCCAAACGTTTGGTCGCCTTTGTCTTTCGATTCAATGTACTCAGCCGCTTTCTCGATCAAACGCAGGGTCAATTCATAACACTCTTTGTCGTCGTCAGCCCAATTAATCAGGCCGTGTTGCCCCATCACCAATCCCTTGAGCGCTGGATTGGCTTCGACTTCTCGCTGCATCATCAATCCCAACTCGAAACCTGGACGCAACCAAGGCACCCAGCCAATTCCGTCGCCGAAGATTTCCTGCGTCATCTCTTTGCTTGCGCTACACGCCGCAATTGAAATCACGCTGTTCGGATGCATGTGATCGACATGACGCGCCGGCAGAAAACCATGCAGCGGAGTATCGATCGAACTGGCCCGTGGATTCAAATTGAAAGTGCAGTGCGGAAAATATCCGACCATCGAGTCTTCAGCAGGGGTTTTAGGGCCGTTGTCTGGCGAGTTGTTGTATGTCGGAATAAGCGAGAGAAGCTTATCCATGTAGAGCGAAGCAAAATTCGCAAGTTTCGCGGTTCGCAAGTCGCCGCCTGAGCCCTTCACCCAAAGGATATCCTCTTCCTTGCCGGTGAGCGGATCGACTTCCATAATTTTGGATGAAGTATTGCCGCCACCCGTGTTGGTAATCCGCTGATCTGCACCCAGACAATTGGAGCGGTAGATCAAACGTTCAGCAGGAGAAAGCTTGTTGGCCGTTGCGTCGTCCCAATGACGATCAACATGTTTCAGGTTTTGCGTTGCAGTAGACATAGACTTGGTTTCAAAGGGCCAATAATTGACACGTATTCGAGCTACTCATATTCCCATACCGTCGATCAGTGTCAACTCATTTGACGCAATTCGACAACGATCGACACTCGGCATGACCTTCTTTGTTAGTTACGCTATAGTGCAATCTTTAAATCTTCGTGACCCATTTGACTCGGACCTTGCGTTGAAAATCTCGCTGTTCATCCCTTGCTACGTCGATCAAATTTCGCCGCACGTTGGAATCGCGATGGTCAACGTACTAGAGCGTCTAGGCCACACGGTTGATTACCCATCAGGCCAGACTTGTTGTGGCCAACCGGCTTTCAATTCCGGCTACTTTGATGAAGCCCGGTCCGTAGCAGAACATTTCCTTAACACGTTTGCTGACTGCGATGTGATTGGTGTTCCTTCAGGATCTTGCACAGCGATGGTTCGCAAATTCTATCCAGAATTATTTCAGGATTCTGCCAGAGCCGACGAAGTCAAACAGTTGACTGAAAGAACGTTTGAGTTTTCTGAATTGCTAGTCGACAAATTGGGCGTGACCGATGTCGGTGCCAAATTCGACGCGACGGCGACTTATCACGACGGGTGTCATGGACTTCGAGAGTTAGGCATTAAAGACGCGCCACGACAATTGCTCGAAAAAGTCGAAGGGTTAAATCTGGTCGAAATGGATGAGGCGCAATCTTGCTGCGGTTTCGGGGGAACGTTTGCGGTAAAGTTTCCTCAAATCTCGACCGCAATGACGCAAGTCAAACTTGGGAGTGCGACTCAAACGCAGGCTGACTATCTGATTTCGGGTGACCCAAGCTGTTTAATGCAAATCAAGGGCTACTTCAACCGACAAAGCTCGCCGATGCAATGCCTTCACCTCGCGGAGGTTCTGGATCGCCAATGAGCCAATCAAAAACACCGTCTCACCAGTTCCAAACCGACGCCAATGAAATGACTGAGGACGTCGATCGACGTGGCTTCCTCCGCAGTTCGCTACGTGGTTACATGAACACCCGGTCGGCGACACAAAACAGATTCATGGACTACGATTCGGCCCGAACCGCCGCGGGCGAAGCCAAATGGGAGGCAATCGAAAATCTCGATGTCTACCTGGCAGAGTTCGCTGACAAGCTTGAGGCACGTGGCACCAAAGTTCACTGGTGTAACAACAGTGACGAGGCTCGCGCGACGATTCTTGAAATCCTTAAAACTCATAACGCGAAAACGGTGATCAAGAGCAAGTGCATGACGACTGAGGAAATCCACCTCAATGAGTTAATGGAAAAAGAGGGCTTCGAAGTCGTTGAGTCTGATCTTGGCGAGTTTATTGTCCAACTTCGCGAAGAAGCGCCCTACCATTTCGTCTTCCCCGCGATGCATTTGAAGAAGGAAGAGATCAGCAAACTTTTTCAAGAAAAACTCGCCGCCGCCAACACGACTGATCCGGAAGAGTTAACGATGATTGCGAGGGAGGTCCTGCGCGAAAAGTACATTCAAGCCGACGTTGGAATCAGCGGTGCAAATTTCGGCGTGGCAGAAACCGGAATGATCTCAATCACGGAAAACGAAGGCAATGCGCGATTGACGACAGCTTTGCCAAAAGTGCATATCGCACTGATGGGAATCGAAAAACTGATTCCACGGCTCGAGGATTTGGCGCTGATTCTTCCGATGCTCGCCACGGCTGGAACAGGTCAACATTTAACTTGCTACAACTCGCAACTCGGTGGCCCGCGACAGGCAGGCGAAATCGACGGGCCCAAAGAGATGCATGTCGTGTTGTTGGATAATCACCGGACGCGGTTGCTTGCCGATCCAGAGCAAAGAGATGCACTTCGTTGCATTCGATGTGGAGCGTGTCTCAACGTTTGTCCGATTTTCAAAAACGTTGGCGGGCATACCTATGGAACGACATACCAAGGGCCTATCGGCAGCGTGATCACGCCGCATTTGCGCGGGCTGAAAAACTGGAAACATCTTTCGCATTCTTCGTCACTTTGCGGAGCGTGCAGTGAAACGTGTCCTGTTAAGATCGACTTGCATCACCACCTGCTTCGTAACCGCCG
>CAYMFZ010000520.1:0-4480 GCA_964389585.1 uncultured Pirellulaceae bacterium
AAGCGAGCTGGGACTTCTGGCGAAGTCCACTACAGGTTTTGAAATACCCTCTACTTTCCGCAGCCGAAACTACCATTTCTACAAAATTTGTTTCGTCCAGGTAGGAGGCTTCATTGTGTCCTCAACTTTCTGCGAGTTGAAGTTTCTCATGTTTGGCAATCTCAGTACTTTGTCGCAAGTCCCGCAGATGTGGAGTTGTGAACTTACCTGCATCAAATGAGTTGCCATTTTCCAACGAAGTAAGCCGGCTTCCGTCCAAACGCAGTTTTGACCTCACGTCGTCGCCTGACGTTTCTTCGATTCCGGTTAATGTCTCAAACCAAGTCACAAGACCACTAGGAAGTTGAGTTTTGGGATAGGATTTTTTAGGCTGGAGTTCACACGTTTGCAACGCCTTGCCATCCCTCCAGCATTTTCTCAATCGCGACGGACAAGTCAACTATGTTTGAGAGCCCCTCCATTCCAAACATAAATGGCTCAAGACTGTCAATGTTCGCTGAGATAACTGATTCGACCACGTAAAATTCGAATGACGGCTCAAGTTTATCAGCACGAAGAACGGCACGCAAATCATCATTGGGTCGCAATTTACTAGCTGGCACATCAAAGAATTTCGCAATTGCGTCCCGAGTCTGTAGCAAGAGCTTTGGATTCGAATTTGAATCATGAGCGACGAACTCGTCATCCGAAATGTTTTCTCGATCCAATAGTGATCGTCGAACAAAAGCGATGGATTCGTTTTGGGACGAATGATCTCGCAAGCACAACAGAATGGTTGCAACAAACGTAAACGCGGCTGGCATGCAGGCGATCAATAACCGATGTGACCAGTGATCGACTGTAAAGAAGAGCGAAAATGGCAGCCCAAGAAGGTAGGCTATCAAAGCCAATACGCCTGCACATCCAAACATGCCACGCATTATTGTTCTCCTGACCCCGTCGTCAACAAACGCCGAACGGCAACAAATAATGCAACCACTAAATTCAAGCCAAACCCGAAGCTTGGGATCATTGTGTTGTTACGTCGCGATGTGATCCAACGACGAATGGCTACACCACACGAATAAGACGGCATAAAGTCCAGATGTAGAAAACGCTTGTCGCTAAAACCGAAAGTATACCGCCATAAAACAAAATAGCGACTAACACGGAGATGGATTGAAAGTCGGCATCCGCATGATTTAATGCCAAAAAGTAGAAGGACACGTACATAGCGGATGCGATGCCCCAGCTGAGTATAAGGAGTTGCCCAAGAACTTGAGTTAATTTGTTGTTCGTCATGATGGCTAACCCGAGCAAATAGAAGATTGGAATTCCGAAAGCAATGACCATGGATAGGTAAAGCGTTAACTCGGGCTTGGGAAGTTTGATCATTGGAAAAAACAAGTTGGCCAGCAACACAAACGAAATAAGCCAACTCAAAATGGCTGCGGATATCGGAATCCCAAGACCACGATTAACTGACTCGCGGACACAAAGCAGGAGCGACGCCATCTGAACCCGCGAAAAGGCAGTGAGAGCAGGCGTGATCCACTCGCCAAGGAAAACGCCTGACTTTGAATCAGTCGAAATAAAAGAGAAGAAGATAAAAACGACTACCCCGACGAGTGAAACCAAGGCATTCAACCGAAGCCCAAATCGCATCAACTTACGGCTTTTTGTATTTGAATTGTCTTCAATAACGTTGTTCATACTGCCATAGTTCGATGGTCGGATGGGCCGAGTCAGCAGGGTGATGTTAATTATCGAGTCGAAACCAGCGATCTAAGCAATACAAGCACTCGCAAGTCTGGCTTCGAATGCATCATACCGTTATCTCACTATTTTTCGTCTGCGATCCCATTCAGAAATCATTGCATCGTAACCGCGTCTCGAAAAGTCGTCGCTAGGAAGTTTTGGAAGTGAAGCGTCATAGAACGCGCGCACCGCATCTGCAAACGCAATCACAGCCGATTGCCACTCATCTTTGTTCAAAATGTAGTTCTGTGATTCTCCTGCACACACTCTAATCGCATCGCTTTGATGAATAACGTCGAAATTTGAACCATTGGGACAACCAATAATTTGAACATCAGGCTCACCAGAATCGATCATTGTGTGTCCACAGCACGGAAATAAGTTCTCGTAGACGGTCGCTGTCGTTTTAGAGAGCGGTTTAGATCCATCGGATTCGATAATGTGATTGCAGGAAAGCGAACGCAACAGATAGATCGCGGCGGCAGATACGGTAAAGTCACCATCTTGGTCAGTTAGCAACGAAGTGTGGCCGATTGAAAAATCCACAGGTGAATGTGCACAAAGGTCCGCCGGATTATCCAAGTCGTCATTTCCAATCCAGTGGAGTCGAGTTGGTGTAATTGTAATCATATGAAATTGGGATAGCGGCAGTTATCACCAAACCGGAACGATAGATCTAAACATTGAAAAGCACACGTAAGCCCGAATGTTTGCGCATCGTGTTGTTATTTCGAATTCTTTCGACCTGATTTACGTGGAATGCCTTTTACTGGAATGATCTTACCGTGACTGGAAAGTGGAACCCAAGATGCTGAAGGTCGGTTTCGAAAAACATCAATTCCCGCTTGATTGGATCTTCAGTGAAGTCGATAAACAGTGTGTAGCTTTTGAGCATGTCTCTTTTGAACTGTTTGGCGTTTTGATCTGGGTATCGAATCGCAAACCAACGCATTATGTAATCTATATTCGAATCAAAATTCGTGATTGCGTTCAGAATCGCGCGATCAACGATACGAATTAGACGTGCTCTTGGTGTTGGATCATCGGGAACGATAATGTTCACGTTCAATGAAATGCGCGCTGAAACCACATCGGTCTGCCAACGAATTGCATCTGGTTCCTCGACAGTCACTTCCCATGTTACGGCCTTTGCAAGTGGTTGGCTGGAAAATGTGGTTACCATTTTAAACAAAGTCCGTATTCTGTTTAGCCGCTTAACGTCCATGAACACCGAGCTTAAACGGGAATCATTGCTTCAAAAGCTCGGGCATGACCAGTTTTGAGTGCATCACACTGTTATCTTGCCGATTTCGAAATTGGTCGAAATCTGCCTGAAAGCATAGTTTCCAGATTTGGCAGGACAGACTTGGAGAGCCAACATACAACCGGATCGTAATCGTCTCGCAGACACACGAAAAGGTGTGAGTTGGACTCAAAGCATTCTGCAATTTCAAAGACAGTTTGCATGGGTGCGTATTTGTGCGGATAGCGGGTCCCAATATCGAAGACTGAATGGTTGCGTTTTGATCGCAATTCGAACTGCATCGACCATTTATCTGCGTGGGCATCTGAGCTAATTCCATTGATTTGTAAATGCTCAGTGTTTCCAGATAGCTCAGCCATTTCGTTGACAACTGATTCAAACCATTTCTCGTGCCGCAAATGCTTCAAATCCCACGCAACAACATTGTCGCAAATTCGCGATTGCGAACATGTTGCGCGAAAACAAACCCGTTCAACGAGCAAGCTGTATGGGGAGTTGTAGTATTGCCACCATTCATGGGCGTCTAAAGTTTGCTGAATACAGTTTCTATCGCGAAACTGAAACCCGATATCACTTAGCGACTCGATTTGGTCATTTAGCTGCATGCATGGATCCGAAAACTTTGAACAACGACAACGATGACCGAGCCGGGACAGAAGTCTAAAAACTGAAAAGGACGCGTAAGTCCGGCTTGCCCGGATTCGAGTGCATCACATTGCTGTTTTGCGGTTGACGTATTCATTCTTAAAAGTTCTATGGGCCTAGCCTACCGAAGTCGAGCACTCATAGTCAGACGGTGGACACAAGATGTGCCCCCGAAATATCCGATACGCTCGTTCTGTCCACGCCAACCGTGTTGTTGGATTTCCATTCACTCCAGCAAAGGAAAGGAACTTCCAGCTCCAGAAAGTCAGCCATCTCGTTCCACCAATCTGCAAAAGATGAGGACCCAAGATTGAGCCTGGTCTCACGTTTGCCGTATCTAAAAATGGTATTTGATTCGTCAGATTGCCATTTGCGTTGTTTTCCGTCAATCGTTTTGAAGTGGAAATCCTCTACATCGTTTGCAGTGGTGTATTCCTCAAGAGTTAAACCATTTCTGCAGTGAGAGCAAATGAGCCCACCAACTTCGTGGCAATAATCCACCGCGAGAAGATCTGTCTTCATGCTTTTTGAAATGCGAGCAAGTGCCCCGAAGTCGAGTGATGTGCTGCCAAGGCATTCGACGAATGTCCAATTCGAGGAAGATCTCGAATAAAGGACAAGATGCCCACGACCGTTTTGTTCAACCTCAAAGTGTTCGCCATCCCAAACCTGCTTCGTGTCTTTGAAGCTTCGCGATCGAATGAGCGACGCAAGTGTATCGGCAAGAGTCGCTTTGATTTGGGCAGCAGACCACGAGGTCTCGTATACGTCTTCTCAGTCAACGGGGCACCAAACGACGCCAACGCTGAGTAGGTTCGTCTTGCGTTGTCGTTT
>CAYMFZ010000521.1:0-4479 GCA_964389585.1 uncultured Pirellulaceae bacterium
CTGGCGATACAGCAAACGAAAGTGATCCCCGCCGCTACTTTGGTCTCAACTCCAAAGACCCGAGAGAACATCGCCATGATTCCAAGTCCGACCAAGCCGATTGAAACCAGCGGAAGCCCGATCGTTGGCGGCTTTAGTGACTCAACATCAATGGTCGAGGAGACGCCGGTGATACTTGGAAGCGGACGGGCTTCGGGTTCACTCCACTTGTAAACGTTGGCTTTGGCGAACATTGAAAATTCGGTCTTTTCAATTTTGTCGTAAGCAAAAACAACGGCGTCAACGGTTTTGATCGCACTGTTGAATTTGTCCCATTCAACATTGACTGATGTCGGTGGGCCTTTGGTGCTGTAAGACATGATGATTCCAACGCGACCACTCGCCATGCTGACCCTTCGTTTCTCAGCTTGCATTGCAAAATCTCTGAGGTTCAGTCCATAGAAATCGATGCGATCAAACACAGGTTGAACTTCGACTGAGTCAATCGTCACAGGATTGCCCACAGAAAAGTACTTCTTGATTTTTTCGGCGGCTTCGTCCTGTTCACTGACATCAAGAAAGCTCGAATCCTCGCGGTCGATCTCCATCAGCGTCGCAAGCGTGGCCAGCGGAATCAAAACCTCATGACGGACTTCGTGGGACGTGATGTAGATGAAAGAGTAGACACTGCTGTAACTGGTGATGCCCAAGTTCTTTTCGCGTTGATCTTTAAACCATTCTTCTTGCTCTTCTTCAGAGGCATCTTGAGAAAAGATCGGCTTGTCCCAGTCGAACTGAAATGTCTCGGGCATGGTTGGCTTGAACATGTGCATGTAGGGCGTGTCCGAACCGGCCTGTTTGAGTAAGACTTTCAATTCCGAAGGCAGCAAAGCACCTTCTGCGATCATGTTTTGTTCGATCGTGATGAATTCAGGTGGCGTTTTGTATTTGAATTCCAGCACAAATCCCATTGTGTAATTCATTAAGTCGCCTGACTTGATTCCGATGTCTGGGATTTCAATGTCGATGATTTCCGTAATCCTGGGTGTCATCAACTCGCCGTTGGCATCTCGAATCGTAATTTTCTTGGCGAGGTATTTTGCGTGATCCTGAGTCGCATCGAGCAATTCGTCGCTGTCGTACATTCCGTCTTCGAAGGCTTCGACGCCTTGGAGAAGTTCTAAGTCTTCGGCAAAACACGTCAGCCGCATGGTCGTTCGGTTTCGATTGACATAGATGTCAGCTTCGACAACAGAAACCGGGTGATTTTCACAAACGACATTGTTATTCGCCCGGGCTTGCGAAGAGCAAAGCACAATAAGCCCAAGGCTGACGGCGAAAAAGACGGTGAGAGACTTGAGATTCATTTTCGGTTTCAAAAATGGATTTTGGTTTGGATTTCTGCCAGTTAGCATACCGTGGCAACAACATTTTTCGCAAATGAAAGCCCCGTTTTCATCCGAACCGACGCAAATAAGTTGGGTCTATCAGGCTTGTGCTGACGCCACGGAATTCTCGTCGTCGAAGTCCGATTGCAGCGAACTCCGTTTTCTGTGAAATTCATCGCTAAAGACCAACCGGATCAACCAATCTTGATCCCCGTTTTACTGATCGCCGAACGAACAAGACGCTCACTATGAATGCACTTTCCGTCATCAAATCCCGCTTTAGTTCCGTCCTATCGGAGCTTGTCGACGATCCATCTGAAATGCTCAGCATGATTCGTCCCGCTGGCGATCCAAAGTTTGGTGATTACCAAGCCAACTGCGCGATGCCGTTGGGGAAACGATTGGGAAAGTCGCCGCGCGATATTGCAACGGATTTGGTTGCCAAGGTTTCTCTGGATGACTTTTGCCAAAATGTAGAAATCGCCGGGCCAGGGTTTATCAATTTGAAACTTGACGACGATTGGATCAAGCAACGGCTAACGGCGGCGCTAACGGATGACAGATTGGGCGTGCCCAAGATCTCCGATCCCAAAACGTTTGTTGTTGATTTTTCATCGCCCAACATTGCCAAGCCCATGCACGTGGGGCACATTCGCTCAACCGTGATTGGTGACGCACTCACCAACGTACTTCGGTTCGTCGGCCACAAAGCAATCTCCGACAATCACTTGGGTGATTGGGGAACTCAGTTTGGCATGATCATTTACGGCTACAAACATTTTGTGGACGCGGATGCTTATGCCGCCGAGCCAGTGGTTGAGTTAGGAAGGTTGTACAAGCACGTTCGAAAGCTGATGGATTACCACGTTGCGGTTGGTAAAGTTCCTGAGGCCAACGAAAAACTTGATGAATTGAAAGGTCTTTTGAAAGAAGCCGAGTCAAAGGAACCAACCGGCGACAAAAAGGCTGATAAGCAACAAAAGAAGCAAGCCAAGCAACTCGCCAACAAGGTTAAGGATCAAGGCTCGGCGATCGGCGAACTGGAAGCCAAGATCGCTGAAGTCGATGGCTCACCTGAATTGAAATCGCAGGCGGAGCAACACGCCGACATCAATCAAGCCGTCTTGCTTGAAACGGCTGCGCTTCACGAAGGTGACGAAACCAACAAGAAACTTTGGGATGAGTTTCTGCCTTACTGTCGAATCGACATTCAAAAGATGTACGAGCGACTGGGTATTGAATTCGACTACGAGTTAGGCGAAAGCTTTTATCACGACGAACTTGCGAACGTGGTGAACGACTTGCAGGCAAAAGGTTTCACCAAGGAAAGCGATGGCGCAACGTGTGTTTTTCTTGACAACCACGACGCACCGATGATCGTGCAAAAGCGAGATGGCGCTTATCTCTATGCGACGACTGATTTGGCCACGATCAAATATCGAATTGATCATTTCAAAGCCGATGCCTGCCTCTATGTGGTCGACCACCGACAGTCTGAACATTTCGACAAACTGTTTGATGTGGCGAAATTGTGGGGGCATTCCGATATCGAGCTGACACACGTTGCGTTTGGAACCGTGATGGGAGAAGACAAGCGTCCGTTCAAAACGAGGTCGGGACATACGGTTGGGCTGGCGAGTTTGCTCGACGAGGCCGAGCAGCGATCACTTGAGATTGCTAAAGAGAATAGTTCTGAATTGAGCGAAGAAGAACAGCTAGAGATTGCAAATGTCGTCGGCATTGGCGGTTTGAAGTATGCGGATCTTTCACACAATCGAGGGTCCGACTACGTGTTCAGCTACGACAAGATGCTCGCGCTCCGTGGTAACACCGCGACTTATTTGCAGTACGGTTACGCGCGTGTTCAGGGGATCATTCGAAAAACCGAAGCCGATCTCGAGGCGATTCGCGCCAACTCGGTTCCGTTCGAATTTGCCGAAGAGGTCGAAAGGCAATTGGGCGTGAAGCTAATTCGTTTTGGCGAGGCGCTTGATGAAGTTTTGGTCGAGTACAAGCCAAACATTCTTTGCAACTACCTGTTTGAGCTTTCGCAACTGTTCGCACAGTTTTTCGATCAGTGTTCGGTCAAAGACGCAGCAACCGAGTCGTTGAAAACGAGCCGATTGCAGCTTTGCGATTTGACGGCGCGGACGCTGAAGACGGGTTTGGGTTTGTTGGGAATTAGGGTCTTGGACAAAATGTAGAGCTTTGGTCAAAGTACAAAGCTCTCCCTTAATCATACGCTTACTCTTTATCTTAATCCCTTTCACAAAACGATCGCTCATCGCGCCAATCTCGAGATTCAAAAACTGATGATTGGCATTGCTCTTGGCAAGCTTTTAGTGAGCCGTAGGCGCTAGCCTCGGGCCAGCGAATCCCAACGGCATATTTTGCTTGTTTTTTCTGGCCCGAGGCTAGCGCCCAATGGCACTCACTTTAAATTTGTGGGCTGAGCCTGCA
Organism: uncultured Pirellulaceae bacterium; assembly: GCA_964389585.1. Classification (GTDB taxonomy): domain Bacteria; phylum Planctomycetota; class Planctomycetia; order Pirellulales; family Pirellulaceae; genus Mariniblastus. The sequence goes on from CAYMFZ010000521.1 coordinate 3,828, forward strand.
GGGCATTTATTACATTCTTCAGGAAGGCTCGCTACCAGCTCGGAGAGCTGGGCGACATTGTCGCTCGATTTTCCAAATCGAGAGCGCGTCTTTGGTGATAGCTCAAGACTAAAAAGTGTTATAGAAGCGGTAAAGTGAGTGCCATTGGGCTAGCGCCTTCGGCTCACAGGTTTCGGTATGGACTCTTCGTTTGTCCCTTGTCCCTTGGCCCTTGGCCGTTGTGTAATTTTCGTGCCCGAGTTGTAGTGCTGTTTCTTCTGCTGATATCTGTACTCAAACTCCAACTCTGGCGTTTGAATCAATCGTCTGTCGATTCGTGAATCAGTTCGACCAAGTAGATTGAGATTAAGAATAAGATTAGAATTTTGAATTCAATGGAAGGTTTCTTGCTAACCAGGTTCGCCTGCGAAATGAAAAACGGAGTTTTCTAGGTTTTGAAAACGCTAACCAAAACAAAAGTTCTCAATCAATTCCTTTGCGGCGACGCGATCGATGTCGCCCGACGGCTTCCGGATTCGTTCGTCGACACCATCGTTACCAGTCCGCCGTATTATCAACAGCGCGACTACGGCTCCAAGCATCAAATTGGACAAGAGATCTCGCCGGCCGCCTACGTCGAACGAATGGCGGAACTTTTTACCGAACTTAAACG
>CAYMFZ010000522.1:0-4477 GCA_964389585.1 uncultured Pirellulaceae bacterium
CGCCGTCTTTGACTTACTTGGGTGAGTCATTTGTAGTTGCTTGACTCCAATCCGGATCCGAATTCCAAATTGACGTCGAGCTCGCTGTCTTCACACATCAAATTTGTTGCGTCTACCCAATGCGATTAATTTGTGTCGATATTCGTGTTGCGCACCACACGTTGATAACGACTTCAAGTTGTTCAGGCAACCAAACTCAATTACCATGCTTCTATCGAATCACGAATGAGGAGACAGAATGCTTGAGTTCACTGGCAAGGGAAAAAGCCACAATTGCAACGGAACGACGCGTCGAGACTTTCTCCGCGTTGGCGCACTTGGCGCTCTCGGAATGACGCTGGCGGATTATCTTTGGGCGCAGCAACATGGCGCGGTCAAAAAAGACAGCGATGAAAAAGCTTGCATCATGATTTTTAATCTTGGTGCTCCCAGTCAGCTAGATACTTTCGACATGAAGCCAAATGCTCCCGCGGAAGTTCGCGGGCCGTTTAAGCCAATCAGCACAAACTCGGATAACTTTCAAGTCTCCGAAATCCTGCCGATGCACGCGAAGATCGCTGATAAGTTCTCGATCGTTCGAAGCTGCTATCACACCTCGGCTGCCGTCCATGACGCCGGATGGCAAATGATGCAAACGGGACGTCAGTTCGCAGGTGGAGTCGAAACACCACATGCAGGATCAGTCGTCGCGTTCTTGAAGGGTCGCAAATCTGATCTTCCGCCGCATGTTGTTCTGCCCGAGTTGATGGGGCGGGGCGGAGGCGCTTTGCCAAACGGACAAGCAGGTGGTTTCCTTGGCAAGTCTTACGATCCATTCGCATTGATGGCTGATCCGTCCAAGCCGAATTTCAAAGTGCCTGACCTCTTGCCTCCCGAAGACATTGGGAGCGTTCGACTTGATCGCCGCAAGAAACTTCGTGAGATCGTCGACAGCAAGATTAGGGACTTCGAGAAATCGGACGACGCGAAATTGCTAAATGAAAATTTCCAAACGGCCTATCGTTTGATGACGAGCACCCAAGCTCGTGACGCATTTGATTTGACCAAAGAGAAAACGAAAACCCGCGAACGATACGGGATGAATCGGTTTGGCCAATGCTGTTTGCTGGCGAGGCGACTAATCGAAGCAGGCGTTCGGTTCGTTACGATCAACACGTTCTTGACCGTGTTTGGAGAAATCACCTGGGACATTCACGGCTCCAAGCCTTTCACTTCGATAGAAGGTATGAAGAACATCGTCGCGCCGACGTATGATCGCGCCTATTCAGCGTTGATTGAAGACCTTGATCAGCGTGGCATGCTGGACAACACACTCGTCACGAATCTCGCGGAATTTGGCCGCACTCCCAAAGTCAATCCTGCAGGCGGTCGTGACCATTGGCCACAGTGTTTCACCGTGGGCTTTGCCGGCGGCGGCGTCAAAGGCGGAAGAGCAGTCGGAGCGAGTGACCCGATCGGAGCGGTACCTGCGGATCGACCAACGCCACCTGGCGATGTGGTTGCGACGATCTTCCATTCACTTGGATTAGATCTTCACGCGGAACTTCCCGGCCCCGGCGGAAGACCATTTCCATTGGTCGATTTTGGATCGCGAGAAATCAAAGAGTTGTTCTGAAGTTTTCGAAATCGTCAACTACGAAACGCTTGAACAATCAGAAAGAACAAGTTGTGGAATTCAAAAAACAAATTCTCAGTTGCGTTTTCGCATTGCTGCTTTGTACGCAGTGTGGAATTGCCCGCGAATTGACTATCGATGATCGCGAAGGCAGACCTGAATCAGCCGTGGCGCCAATTGAATTCACGCGGCATGTTTTGCCGGTACTTTCCAAACTCGGTTGCAACTCCGGAGCTTGCCATGGAGCATTGGCTGGTAAAGGCGGGTTCAAACTTTCGCTCAACGCTTACAACCCGACAGGCGATCACTTTGCGATCACGCAACAATCGCGTGGCCGACGGATTGAATTGGCCGATCCTGGGCGAAGTCTAATCTTGACCAAGCCAACTGGCGCCTTGCCACACAAGGGTGGCCTAAAACTCGACACAGAATCTTCCGACTACGAAGTCCTGTCCAAGTGGATTGCCAATGGTGCCGCTGGCCCGACTGAGTCTGACGCAAAACTTGAGCGGCTCGTCGTTGAGCCGGCTCAAATGTCGCTACAGATGGATGACAAAGCTCAACTGACCGTCACGGCTCAATACAGCGACGGAAAAACGGAAGACGTGACTCGATGGGCAAAATTCACTTCTTCTCACCGGCCTGTTTTGGCCGTCGATGAAGCAGGTGAAATCCAAGTCGTCGGTCGGGGCGAGGCTTCGGTCGTTGTCTGGTTTTCAAGCCAGCTTTCGATGGCCAGTGTTCAAGTTCCGTTCGATCACGAATTGAAAGCGGATGTTTTCGAAAGCGCTGCTGTTGCTAACTTTATCGACACGCTTGTGCTGGAAAAGCTGAAGTCTCTCAACCTTAAGCCGTCACCTCGCTGCGACGATGCGACGTTTGTGAGAAGAGCTTTTCTTGACACGATCGGCATGCTTCCAACTGCTGAAGAAGCCCAAGAATTCGTTGGTAGTTCGGATAACAACAAGCGAGAAAAACTAATCGACCAACTGCTTGCTCGCGAAGAATATGTGGACTATTGGAGCTACCGTTGGTCTGATGTTTTTCTGATCAATGGCAAGCGACTTCGCCCTGAAGCGGTCAAAGCTTATTACCTTTGGCTGAGAAAAAACATCGAAGAGAACAGGCCTTGGGATACGATCGTTCGCGATGTTGTAACCGCTCAAGGAAGCAGTTACGAAAACGGTGCGACCAACTTTTATGCTTTGCATCAAACTCCTGAAGACATGGCGGAAAATGTTTCGCAGGCTTTTCTTGGTCTGTCAATTGGCTGCGCCAAATGCCACAACCATCCTTTGGAAAAATGGACCAACGATCAGTATTACGCGATGGCGAATTTGTTCTCTCGCGTTCGAGCAAAGGGGTGGGGCGGTGATGCAAGGAATGGTGACGGCTTGCGGACTTTGTTTACCGTTAACACGGGCGAGTTGGATCAGCCACTGACTGGTCAGCCTCAACCGCCAACACCGCTTGATGGTGTGCCTCTTGAATTTGACGACCCAAACGATCGGCGAAAACACTTGGCGAAATGGCTGACGGCCGAAGAGAATCCGTACTTCAGCCGTTCCGTTGCGAATCGCGTTTGGGCAAACTTCATGGGTCGTGGACTTGTCGAGAACGTTGATGACATGCGAGTTTCGAATCCTGCTTCAAACGAGCCGTTGCTTGCCGCACTTGCCGAATTCGTTGTTGAAAATGACTACGACTTAAAAAAGTTGATGCGTGAAATCCTTCGATCAGAAACGTACCAAAGAAGCAGTGAAGCAATCGAAGGCAACTTGGAAGATGATCGGTTTTACGCTCGCTTTTATCCTCGGCGACTCATGGCTGAAGTCTTACTGGACGCAGTTTCCCAAGTCACACAAGTTCCGACGGAATTCAAGAAGATTGCACATGATGGAGCTGACATCAAAGACACCAAAGAGTATCCGCTGGGTACTCGAGCGATCGAGTTGTACGATGCCGCAGTTCTGTCACAGTTCCTTTCGACGTTTGGACGCAACAAGCGAGACATCGTTTGCGAATGCGAACGCACGAACAAACCAAGCATGGTTCAGATTTTGCACATCGCGAACGGCACGACGATCAATGAGAAATTGAAATCCGAAAAAAGTTGTGTCGCGAAAGTACTTGAGGAAAAACAGATCAACATCTCGAACATTATCGAAACCGCTTACCTGCAAACACTGTCTCGCTCTCCTTCGGAGTCAGAAGCGAAACGGTTGCACAGTGTGTTAAAAGACGTTGATGACGAAACGCGACGCGAAGCAATCGAAGACTTGTACTGGAGCCTGATGAGTAGTCGCGAGTTTCTATTCCAACATTGAATCCGTTTCAACAAGTCGACTTTCTCTCATTCACAAGAAGTTCAGCATGCCATCCATTTCAAAACTCCTGTCAATGACGATTCTGGCATTGGCTTTCTCGATGGGAATGAACCAAGGACTGCGAGCCGAAGACGTCAGCTTTGAAGACGCGAACAAGATCCTCACGAAATACTGTGCAGGCTGCCACAACGCGGATGATGCCAACGGCGAGTTTGCTTTGGATACTTTTGAAGCACTTGTAAAAGGTGGCGAGAACGGAAAAGCGATGACGGCCGGTAGCGCGGCGTCCAGTCGTATGGTCTTGATGATGCGTGGCAAGCTTGAGCCAACGATGCCGCCCGAAGGCGAGGCCTTTCCTTCGGCCGATGAAATTCAAATGGTTGCTGACTGGATCGACGGTGGTGCAAAGGGTCCATCCGGCGAATCGGGCGCGGCAACGAAACTTGACACGCCGACGATCAAATCAACCGTAGATGTCAGTCCCATCACGGCGCTTGCGTTTTCAAAAGACGGAAAAAAACTAGCGGTTGGTCGG
>CAYMFZ010000523.1:0-1682 GCA_964389585.1 uncultured Pirellulaceae bacterium
TCGTATCGACATCAGCAAAGCGAAAACCTTTCGCACGTTCTTGAGCCCGTCGATTGCCCACTTCCAAAGCGTGGCCAGCGAGGCCCTTTCAATTCGAAAAATCATTCACAGAAAAACACTTCATCAAGGAGACTTCAAGCCGAACCGTCGATGGTTTTGGAAAGTGCAAAATCTAAAACAGATTCAAAAACGAATCGAAAAAGCAATCCAGCTACAGATGCACTCAGCACCTATCTTAATGAGGCTCTCGGTGCAGATTTGTTGACGAAAGAAGGTGAGGCGAAGTTAGCGAAGTCAATTTCCTTACACCGCCAAGCATTCCAGCGTTTGGTTCTTGCTGAGCCTGCGGTGATCGAGCATTTGATTGGCTTGCTTGAAGAAACAGTAAAAAAAGAAGTTCGCTTGGATACTGTTTGCAATTTTGGATTAAGTGAATTGGCGAAACGGAAATGCGTCGAGCCGAAACTTAAGCCGACTTTGAAATTTCTGAAGCGAACTTTGAAGTTGTTGAGAACCAAACACGATGAAGTAGTGGGTTCAAAAATCGAACGACGACAGCTAGTTCGAGAAACGATCAAACGCGTCGAATCGTTAATGATTCGCCCCAATCATTTTGAGTCGGCACCCATCGAGAATCCGAAAGCGTTGGAGCTGCTCGGGATTTATCAACGACTTTCTCAGGAAATGGTTGCCTCGAATCTGCGATTGGTTGTTCAGGTCGTTCGACAAATTTGCGGGAACTCACCTGCGGTTCTGGACATGATCCAAGAAGGAAATCGAGGGCTGATGCACGCGGTGACGAAATTTGATCATCAATGTGGAGTCCGTTTTTCAACCTATGCGATGCCTTGGATCAAGCAGGCGATTTTTGGGGCGCTGCCAAACCATCATCGCAATATCCGCGTGCCTGAAAACTTCAGAACGATTACGCGACGTGTTCAACGGGAGTTGCGACAATTGCAACGAGGTCGGTTTGAGTTTCGACAAACAGACTCCGGCCAAACGATCGCGTTGATTGCAGAGTCACTAGAGTTGAGTTCTTTCGATGTTGCGAATCACTTGCGGATGCAACGCGATACGTGTTCGCTTGATCAGCCTTTTATTGGGGGTGGCGCGATTGGCTGTGGTTCAGATGAACAGGTCAGCAGAATCGGTGACTTGCTAACTGATAACCGACCCGATCCCGCGATCGGATCCGCGAAGTCTGAGCGAGATCGGATGGTTCGTGGAATGATGGCGCAAGTGCTGACTCGTCGCGAACATGATGTAATCAGGCTTCGTTTCGGATTTGATGACGGGCACGATCGTTCGTTCGCAGAAGTCGGTCGAGAGATGGGACTGACGCGACAGCGAGTTTGTCAGGTTGAAAAACGAGCACTTGCGAAGCTTGAAAAGATGACAAGCAAATTGTGCAATGACAATTGAGTTGGGATGGCTGAACTTGGTTGATTGAGGTTGCGGTGCTTAAGAATCGTTAGCGCCGATTCAAAATTTCAGTCAATCAACCTAAGCCTTCACAGAAAAATTAGAAACGCGCCACAAAGCACTTTGGGGCGCGTTGCCCAAAAATTAGTTTTCGATTAGCGAAGATTAGCGTTCCTTCAACGGAACTAATTCTGGGTTGTCGTACCGCTGAAGCGGCTTTAACCGCATAAATGCGATTACTACGAACGGCGCGGGAG
>CAYMFZ010000523.1:1692-4473 GCA_964389585.1 uncultured Pirellulaceae bacterium
GTCTGTGGCAGCGTTGCGCGAAAATTCATGTGTCGATCGTTTGTACACCGTTTGTAGTAACCCGATTTATTGGGTTGGCCGTGCGATGCTTTTCAATAACCGAATCTGGCCAAAGATTCGCAGACGTACCAAGCCTTCACAGAAGAGGCGGTAAAGCACCGATAATCTGCGGCGCGTTTCCGAAAAGATTAGTGCTCGATTAGTGAAGATTAGCGTTCCCACAACTGAACACTAATCTTCACTGATTGCCACTAATTTCGTGATATTCATTGGCGGCAAAATAGCTCTAAGCATTTGTTGACCGGAGGCTTGCGCCATCTGGCGCCAATTGCGCGCAAGTTTTGGATAAGTTTCAAATAATACCACTTGTTATACGAACACAGATATCACGCGAAATTACTCGGGCTGTACTTAATCGCCATGTTCAATCGAATTTGTTGTGCGCGGCCATTCTCTAAGTTAGCATTTCAACTTGCGGCACGAGACAATCGCCCAAACTTTATAAGCAACTTTTCTTTGTTGATTGGGTTTCTTGTGTTGTTGGATTTGCCATTCAGTTGATTGACTGGTGAGTCGCTCGTCTTTTTTGCAACAACATTGGTAGGAAAAGAATGTCGACAACCGAAGAGAAGCAGCTTGGATCCGATGACGTTGCCGGAATTGATGAACTTGGAAAAGTCTTTCAAAACTTAAAAACAGAACTAGCCAAGATCATCGTCGGTCAAAACGATGTGATCGAGCGACTGGCGATTTGTTTGTTCGCTCGCGGCCATGCGTTGTTGATGGGCGTACCTGGTTTGGCAAAGACGTTGTTGATTAGCCGGCTGGCCGAAACAATGTCTTTGGATTTTTCCCGCATTCAGTTCACGCCGGACTTGATGCCGATGGACATCACGGGAACGGATATTTTGCAAGACTCAAGTTCCGGTCGTCGCGAGTTCGAGTTCGTCAAAGGCCCGGTGTTTGCCAATATTGTCTTGGCGGATGAAATCAACCGAGCTCCGGCGAAGACGCAAGCCGCGATGCTTGAAGCGATGCAGGAACATCGCGTTACGGTTGTCGGCAAAACGTTTACGCTTGATCCGCCGTTCTTTGTGCTTGCGACTCAGAACCCCGTCGAGCAGGAAGGAACTTATCCGCTTCCCGAAGCCCAACTCGATCGGTTTATGTTTTTGATCGAAGTCGACTATCCGAATCGGTCTGAGGAAATCGAAATCGCTCGCAGCACAACGGGCGCGTCTTTGCCACAGCTTGATTCAATTCTTTCTGGTGATGATGTAGCACGATTTCAAGAGTTAGTTCGTCGCGTTCCAGTTCCCGAACACATTTACGAGTTCGCCGTTGATCTGACTCGGCGTTCAAGACCGGATTCTGACGAAGCTCCGGAGTGGTTGAAGCCGTTAGTCGGTTGGGGAGCGGGCCCACGAGCCGTTCAGTATTTGATTCTCGGCGCGAAAGCACGCGCGGCATTGCATGGCAGTTACATGGTTCGACTGGAAGATATTCTTGAAGTGGCCGAGCCTGTTTTAACGCACCGCGTCCTCACGACGTTCGCGGCTGAGTCAGAAGGGTTGCGCAGCCGTGATATCGTCAAGCGTTTGGTCGACGAGTTGAGTAAGGAGACTTAGAGTTCAGAAAGTCAAAAGTGAGCGAGGATCGTAAGTGGGTGACACTTGCCGAGTGTTACCAGGCGGAGGAGGACGGATCGAATTTAGTTTGGACTGGAACGAGTAAAAAGACTCAACATGAGTTAGGTCACTTCCGGCAGAAGTGACCCACTTAAAGATAGTAGGCTCACGATTAGCCAGCGGAAGTTTGATCTTGGGTGGGTGACACTTGCCGAGTGTTACCAAGCGGAGGAGGACGGCTCGAATTTAGTTTGGACGGGAACGAGTAAAAAGAATTAACATGAGCTAGGTCACTTCCGGCAGAAGTGACCCACTTAAAGATAGTAGGCTCACGATTAGCCAGCGGAAGTTTGATCTTGGGTGGGTGACACTTGCCGAGTGTTACCAAGCGGAGGAGGACGGCTCGAATTTAGTTTGGACGGGAACGAGTAAAAAGACTTAACATGAGTTAGGTCACTTCCGGCAGAAGTGACCCACTTGGCGCGAGATCACAATGGATGAAGTATTAATCAGCATAGCCAAAAGCTAGAGAATGGAATTGACCAAACGCGATCCGAAAACTATCGAGTACTGGCGAGGTGATTTGCCGCATTGGCAAGTCGAGGATGGCAGGTTCTTTGTGACGATTCATCTAAATGGTGCGATCCCCAAGGCTGGGCAAATTCGAATAAGAGAGATCGCAGAACAATTTCGAAACAATCAACAAACCGATCGAGTCGGTGAGGCTTCTCTCAAACTCAGTCGCAAAATATTTCGTGAGATGGAGGCCTGGCTAGATCGAATGTCTCATGTGAAAACCTTAGCTGACAATCGAATTGCGGCGATGTTAGTTGAATCTATCGACAATCGGCAGAGTAGATGCATTTGGAACATGTTTGAATTCGTTGTAATGCCAAGTCACATTCATTTGTTTTTCGAGCTCAACGAACGTTTGTCACTCAGGCATGAGCTAAACGAGTTTAAGCGTTGGACCGGACACCAAGCGGCGAAGCTAAACGCAAGGCAGGTCCAAGGTCGGTTTTGGCAAACGGAATGGTTTGATCACTGGTCTCGATCAGATTCCGAAGACGAAAAAATTGTCAACTATATTCGAATGAATCCAGTTGTTGCTGGATTGGTCAAAGACTACTCGAATTGGGAATTTCGTGGTTCA
>CAYMFZ010000524.1:0-4470 GCA_964389585.1 uncultured Pirellulaceae bacterium
ATGTAGACGGGTGATTTAACCTTTGGATTGAGCCGATAATCCACCGCAACGACGGCAATGCCTTGTTTCTTTAACCTACTGGGGACTTCACGATTTCCTTCTTTGAGTCCACCGCCATGAAACCAAACAACCGTCGGAAAATCTTTCACATTGCTGGGATAATAAACATCGAGTCGACACATCTTTTGAATGTAGTCTGAATCTGCAACACCTGAATGGTCGCCGGAATTTCGATAAAACACATTATCAAGCGTTGCGTAGGTGATCTCTTTGGTTTGGGATTGCTGCGCGAACCCAACGCTGCTCTCTCCGCACACAGACAACCAGAGAGTTAACCAAATTGTTAAGCAAAAAAAGACATTTTGAAAAGGCATCACAATTTCCCGGCATGTTGAACTGATGCACGACAGAATGACGCGCATTTGTGAAAGCGACACCCCCTCAATCTTTCAAGACGAATTCTTTCGCCCGTTCTACGACCTTGCCGGTCTCTTTACACGTTCGAACTTCAACCGGACCATTCCAAAAATCATCCATGATTCGGTGAAGATCTTCGTCTATGTGCTGTAAACGAAATTCAGCTTCATGAACCAAGTGAACATCGTCAGGACAATACCAACGGAGTTTGTCTGTTGTATTTTTGGGTCGAGGAAATTCGACGATCAGTCCAAGCGTATCAGCCGGACGTTGCGGTCGATGAGGCACATCGCGAGGAAGCAAAAACATTTCGCCTTCACGGATGATCACGTCATGAACTGGTGAACCATCCAAAGGCCGAACGCGAAGCGCGATATCGCCCTTGAGCTGGTAGAACAATTCTTCTGTCGGATTGACGTGATAGTCGTTTCGTGTGTTCGGCCCTTTGCTAACGAACACGATCACGTCGTCGGCTTCTTTGTAGAACTGTTTGTTCATGACCGGCACTTTGAATTCGTGATCGTGGTCTGCGATCCATTTCATCAAGTTAAAAGGCTTCTGCATCCGTCACTCCTCGAATTCAAGTCTATCGTTCACTTCAAATTTGCAATCAATCTCAACAAACGCAAGTCTACCAAAGCTCGCATCTATTGTCATCGAAAGACAAGTTCAAAATGTCAACCCGCGCTTTTTCAAGCCTTCTATTTTTCGGTTCAATTGCCGTCGTTTACTTCGTGACAACTTCGACAGATCAAACGAATCCATAAACTGTTTCAACGTCTCAGATTCAACTTTTGCCGCTTCCAGCTCGTTACAATCAAAAAGCACGCGAATGTAATCAGCCGAGTAAAAAATTGCGGATTCAGCTAATCGCACGTCATCTGATTCCGCATCAAATGACTTTTGAACCAACCCCAAATGGGCTTTGAAGTATTTGATCATCCATAATTCCGCCGGTTCTTCTTCAATCGTCGCGATGAGTTCACCTAACGAAGCGTAAGCCTCCAATTCCGCCGTTTCAACAAATTCACCGCGAGCATCTCGCGGCAAGACATCAACGGACTTTCGAAGCATCGCCAAGTGAACATCGGCTTCATTTTCTAGGAAGGCAATATTGGCCAATCCTGAATAGCCTTGATACTTGCCGAACCAGATTGCTGCTTGAAGCTCGATCGACTTTGCTTCAGCATCAACTGAATTCACCCAATTCAAAAGATCAACACAAAGCCGGCGGGAATGCTCAACGTCTTCATCGTAGTCAAGTCGGCTTGCGACAATTGTTTGAACCATTTCGGCAACAGCTTCTATTTGACTTCCGGACTCGGGCAGAGCACTCATTTCTGTTTTTGCATTGAACTCAAGCTGTTCGATTTCTTCATGGGTCATCTCAAATTCAACATCAACAAAATAGGCAGGAAACAGATCACTGCCGAATTCGTCCCTCAAACGTTTCGCAACTCTTTCGGCTGATTCCATCAAAGTCTCAGCTTCATCCGATTTCTCCGTTTCTAACGCAATCGAAACGAGCCCTTCCAACGAACGAAGCTCTTCCGTCAGGATCAATTCATGGTCGGCTTGCGTAGAGATTTTTGAGATCATTGAACGGGCTGACTCAAAATGCATTCGTGCTTCATCGAAATCTGACAATCGGTAATAAACATCTCCCAAACGATTGCGAGCGGCAATCGTACTGACGTCCAAAACGCCTGCCTCATCGCCCGTTTGTTTGATTTGGCTAATCCCTTTCAACGCAACGTTTAACAGTTCTTCTTGAACTTCATCCATGTCGACGTTGCCAGGCTCGAGAAGTTCATTCACGTCAAACACTAACTCCCTGAGCGTTTCCATCGATTGATCACGTTGGCGTTTCGCGGCAAGTGTTTGTCGATCTTTTTCCAAACTCGCCGACCGAATCATGACCGCGCTGATGGTTGAGCCAATCGTAAGCAAGGCCAACAGCAAAGCAGAAAAAGCCAACAGACTTGCCACCCGCGAGTTACGTTTACTCCAATTCCAAGTTCGTCCAATCACACCCATTCGCCGCGCCAAAATTGGCTTGTTCTCCAGCCAGCGATCAAGATCCTGCTGCATTGTCAAAGCATTCTCGTATCTCGCATCGGGATTCTTAGACATGGCTTTGAAACAGATCGTCTCAAGGTCGCGGCTGATCGAATCGTTGTGCCGTCGAAGTGGCCGCGGCTCGTCGTGGATCACCTGCTTCAGTACCATTCTGTCGACACCAAGAAACGGAAGTTCGCCCGACACCATTTCGTAAATCACAACCCCGAGACTATAGAGATCGGCCCGATGATCGACCGAATTTGGCTTGAGCACCTGCTCAGGACTCATGTACGCCGGCGTCCCCGCGATCACGTTGTCACGCGTAAGATTGGAATCGCTTTCGAGGTCACGAACCAAACCAAAATCCGTCAGCTTTGGAATGGGTGCGTCGTTTTCCAACAAGATGTTCGCGCTTTTCAAATCACGATGGACGAGACCCTTTGAATGAGCCGCCATCAGTCCCGACAAAAGCTGCCGGGCGATTAACCCGGCACGTTTTGATTCAAAAGCACCTTCCGATCGAATTTTCGAACGAAGCGTCTCCCCTTCCACCAACTCCATCACGAGGTAGCTGACGCCAATCGGATCAATGCACACATCGTAAACGCCGACGATGTTCTGCTGCTGAAGCGACGCCGCGGCGCGTGCTTCTCTTTCCAAGCGTGTCCGCGCGCGATCAGAAGATGCAAAATCTGATCGTAGAACTTTAATCGCCACATCGCGCACCAGTCTTGAATCGCGAGCGCGATACACCACGCCAGATGTTCCACGCCCGATGGATTCGAGAATCTCGTATTCACCGAGACGTTTCCCCACCAATGAAGACTCTGAACGGACTGACTGCGGGCGATTGGAAACCAGTTGGTCAATCAATTTTTCGACAGATTCGGTTGACTTGGAATCGAGGTCTGCTTGAACTGGGTCCAATGACAGCCAATCGTCGAGCAATGCCTGACAAGCATTACACTCATCAAGATGATTCGAGATTTCGACTCGTTTCGCATCGCTTGAAATGGATTCATCGACAAATTGTTTTAAGTCAGATGCAGAAGGACAACCAGCAGACAATTTTCCACTCCGAACTAATTCAACCGTTCAAGTTGAGAAACAATTTCCTTCAGCATCTTTATCGCTCGACTTTTCGCAACGTAAGTATCAGCCACTTTCACGTTCAGCATTTTTGCAACTTCTGTTGCGGACTTGTTTTGCTTCGTCAACAAACAATAGATCTCCCATGTCTGCGGCTTCAAACGAAGCTGGGCCCGTGCTTCTGCCTCGGCCAAAATTTCCTGTCGAAATCCGGCTTCTATTTCATCTGTCAATAAGTCGATTGATTGGTTATCCGCCAACTTATCCAGCCAAGGTTCGGCTTTCTGTCCGACCACATCACTGCTCGATTTCTTTCGCCCAATGTCTCGCACCGCGTTGGCAGTTACCGTTTTTAACCAACCTCGAAAGCTACCACGATTCGAATCGTATTCGAATGATTGCATCGCAGTAACAAGTTTTAGCAGTACTTGTTGTGCTACGTCCGCCGCGTCCTGGTCTTGCAGCGAAAACCGTTTACACCAAGAAAAAATTCTGGGCGTATAAACCTGGACGAATTCGCTCCAAGCCTGTTGGTCCGATAGATCTCGCACTTTTCCAAGCAGCGTCAAACTCGTGAAGCTGGTCGCGGTCGGATTTTGAATGGGTGGTTCTGACATTCGGGTTGGTGCGTTCATCGTTAAAGCTTTGATTCCATGATTTTGACTGATTGCTTACGTATACGCTATCGCAACCGACATTCTACAGCTCAAAACTTTTTTGAAATTACGCGCAAGGTTTGAATTGAACAAGCGTACCCCTGTTGTTCACGAGCCACTCCTTCCTTTCAAGAAATCGAGAACACTACATTTTTCAGGGGACCAAATAATGTTTCAACGACTCAGACCAACCAAAACCGCCGCTCGAAAAAGAAACTCCTCCAAAAGTCGGACACAGTTTTATGAC
>CAYMFZ010000525.1:0-4457 GCA_964389585.1 uncultured Pirellulaceae bacterium
TCGATGAAGTAGTCAGACTGTACTTCAACACCCGTCCGGATCTCGGCCCGCCGAATGAAGCCAAGGTCAAATCTTCCAACGTTGTGACCAGCGACAATGCACGTGCCGACAAAACCATCGAACGTTTCCATCATGGATTTCAGGTTTGGCGCACCATTGAGCTGGTCGTCCTTTATTCCGGTAAAGCCTTGGATGAAGTCTGGAATGGGGCGATGGTCTGCTCCAGGATCAACAAAACTCATCCAGTCGTTACCAATTTCTGATTGGTTCACTTTGACAGCCGCGATTTGAATGATTGCGTGCTTTGAAGGCAAGAGACCAGTGGTCTCAAGATCGAATACGGCAATATCCATGTCAGCGAGTTTCGCGTCATAAATCGGATGTAAGTCACTCATTTTGAAATCTCCTAGTTGCGAATTTCCATAACGACTGGGCAATGGTCCGAAAGTCGCTGGTTTTGCCGGATGTCCCGGTCCGAATTGTCAGGATCTGGAATGGTTGCGTATCTAGGGTCGTCCTCATGGCCCATGCTGAATTTCTCTGGTTCAACTATCGTCGCAACGTTCGACAGTGTCTGATCGTAGATCACAAAATCGATATGATCATCAAACCTGTCGTCGTGGTTGGGCCAGCAGACTTCATCAATACCGAGGGGTCCTTTCGCAAGCTCAAGACCGTCTGGAGTGCCGTCGTTTAGTTGCGTCCAGAACGCGTCTATCGGGTCCCCATCGTCGTTCTCGGCATTCATGTCGCGGTTGAAGTCTCCCAAAACGATCGTTGGGACGCCTTGTGCCGCTTGTTGTTCAATCCAGCTTTCCAAGATGTTGAGTTGCGCGTCCAAAGTCCGACAATCAAACCGAGAGCTGAAAATCCGACCATCGTCGTTCTGGTCTTGAATGGGGTCTAGAGACCAGCGGTGACATGATGATTTCAAGTGTACACTTAAAAGTCGTACGGTCTGACCGTCAATCTCAAGGTCAACCATGACCCCTGCCCGCGTCGGCCGACTGCTGGGCGTGCCATCTCGATCAAATCCGATGTGCTGAATGCTCAGTGCGCCCATTGTCATGACATTCGGGGCGTCAGGAAAACTATCCTTTACAAATACCAAGGCTGTGAAGATGTCTCGTTCAGTTGCGGGTAAATTCTCAGCGCCCGTTGCGTATCGATCTGAAATGGCGACGTGATACCGATCAGATGGAAAAATGCGGGCAATCGCAGCCGGTGAGCCAGCCTCTTGGAGCGCAATGATGTCTAGATCAAGTTGCGCTACCACCTCAGCTAGGCGCGCATAGTCTAGGTCATCGCGTGCTAGCGCTGACCCGCGAAGTGATACACCACTTTCATGGTGCAGATTGGCGATGTTCCAAGTTCCAATCCGAATTGTCTCGGAGGTTTGAGCAAATGATGATGTCGAAAAGGTGCCAAATACCATTGCTACAATGAAGTTGATGAAATACCCGCGACTGAACAAGTGAAGCCCCCCTTTAAAATGCTTTTAGCGGCCAAAATCGGGGCCGTTCCGCAACTCTATTAAAGAAAGCGAGATTTCCAAAACACAATCTTAACGCGTTTTTTGGCGGTCACTACCGAGGTTGTGCCAAGCAAGTTGGATAAGAACAGCGCCTTGCAGAGGCTTGAGATCAAAATCTTGAACTGCAGTCAAAAAACCAGTCAAAATCCATAAGAGCGATTGTTGTGCCGCATTTGGATCGCCAGCATCTTGGACGACTGTTTGTCAGCAGTGATGCCACAATGACGTTTGAGCGATTTTGTCTGAAAGAATCTTAGGTCTAAGCACCTGTACTGCTATAGGTGGAGCGTTCAACAGATCGATTGTTACCAAAAAATGTCCGACGACCCCTTTGTAAACCGAGACCAAGACCTTGCCGAAGTTCTGGAAATTCTTGAGCAACCCCGTGGACGGCCCCTATCGGTTTTTGTGGCTGCCGCTTCTGGAATTGGAAAAAGTCGGTTTTTGGACGAAGTTGCCAGCCAATCGAAGGCTGCTCACCTTTTACGAGTTCGGATACGCCGGTCACGTGGATCCAGGCTAGAAAATGGGTTCTTCCTAATCCAAATAGCCGCAACCCTTCACAAAGCGTCAGAGTCGGTTGCTGAAATTCCAAGCCTCATTGAGTTTAACAAAAACCTAAAGTCTTATCTCGCGGACGAAAATTTTGGACTTGAAGCGACGGACGAGCTGCTGAAGGAACTTGATGTTCCGCTTGTTCGCCAAATCAAAGGGTTTTTGGAAAGACGCTTCAGTCTGGGTGAGTTTAAGCCCCGAGAACTGCTTGGTGTGAATGAGCAGGCTGCTGTTGCCTATCTCAAACGTTATATTCGTGCAGTCGTTGAACAGAGCGACATTGGGCTGATCTTCGAGAACATGCACCTCATCGACGAAGACACGCTCGCATTTCTAGTTGAAACGGTATCTTGGCCGGATACGGCCGTACTCATGTGCGAGATCACAAGCATCGAAGCCGCATCTAGTGCCAATTTTTGGAGTTTTGGCGAACTTGTTGAAGAGTTTGAACGCGCTGGATTTGAGTTGAAAACCAAGCTTCTTGCCCCCTTATCTTACGACCATTTTGCCGAGGTCGCATCCAACAAAGGTGTTCCAGCAGACGCCTCCCTAAAGGCCGCATATTCAAATGAGGCTGGAAATATCCGTGCGATCTACAACGTCGCGGCTGTTAATGAGCGTCAACGCGGGGAAACCGCAAAGACGGGAGGGGACAGCTTTGAACAACTTTTCGCTTCATTGAGCCGCAATGAAAAGTTCTTAAGCGCAGCGTTGCACACGCATAATGGTTCCGTAGCGTCGTCTCACTTAGATAAGTTTCTCAAACAAGCCGAACGCTATGGGATAGATGGAGCTACCGTAAGGCAAAGCCTAACCGATCTTTCACTGAGCGAAGTGATCAGCTTGGAAAGTGGACAGGTTGCTTTTGCCCACGACAGTCTCACGCACGCGCTGGAACAATTAGTGCCACCCGCCATGATACATCTTGCTCAAAAGATCTGGCTCGATGTCTACGATGACTTGGCGAAGACTAAGACCGAGTGGTTGTTTTACTTTCAGTTGGCCATCGCCCATGGCGATGAGCACCTGTTGACGAAGGCAATTCATCGCATATCAGAGATTGTCGAAGGTGCGCACTTTCAGGATCAATCCATAGATGCGCTCAAGTTAGCCGCCGAGACTTTGGTACAGATCGATCACCCCCAATCCCAGGATTTGGTTCAAACAGGCATACACCAGATTGTTCAGACCCTATTTGAACTAGAAGCTTACGAGCAAGTTGAATCACTGCTCCCTTATGTGCGTGTTGATCCGCAAACTAACGCCCTTTTGCATGCGGCCCTTGCAAGTCGTATGGATCAATTGGAACAGGTTTTTGACCAAACCTCAGCGGAAACGATCGAGGAATTTCCAGACAAAACTGGGTTTGCTATCCTGCGTCTCATCGCACTAGCGACATTGCATCAACGCGACGACGCGCTCAGTCTCTACAGGGATACGATGTCCATACCAGGGACAACCAAGAGCCGCTACTACCCTCACTTAATGCGCAATACCGATATATTTCTGCCCCACTCCGAGAGCCTTGACCCGATCAGACGCAGCGCAGAGCTGTTTTCGTCGACTGGTGACCAATTGGAAGAAGCTCATTCAAGAAATGCATTGGGGATGCAGCTTGGTCGCCTAGGTCGGTTAAGCGACGCACGAGACGCTCTGCGCATTGCAGAAGACTTGATGGACGATCATAGCAGTGGACATGCTCAAACGCTTAATAATCGAGCCGTCGTGCGGATCGCTGATGGTAAGACTGATGAAGGCACTCGCATGCTCCTTCATCTTGCTAGAGACACGGTGCAATTCCCGTTCGATCGCGTTGTTGTTGCGCAAAATCTGGCGGCGCTTGCTGCAATGGCAGAAGAGTCAGGGGCTGAAACCGCATTTGATACGTCCCTGCATCTACTCGAAAATATGAGTTTGAGAAACTTGGGCCTTAAGCGCAGTCATCTGTGGAACCGTTCACAATGGGCTCACCAAAAAGGCCAACAGGACGTATCGGAAGATTTGTTAAATCAAGCACGTAAGCTACAGATGACGCATACTGACCTATGGAAATACAGGCTGTTTGGGGACCCTCTGCCCGATGAAGAGTTCGAATTTCTCGCCGGGCAGCGCTATCATTTTTCTTATTTGTCGAAGTGGCACTTTTCGCTTGATCTTGCTTAGGTCCATTGGGTGCCCAATAAGAGCAGCTCAGCCCACATTTCGTCATAGCTGATCCCCGTCGACATCATCGCTTGTGCAAAACTGGCACTTGGGCCGAGATGTACATCGGGTGTCAGCTCGATCAGGCGGAAACCGTCCTTGGTAATCCGCCCATCGATCCGCATGTAGTCGATCTTTTCAAAGCTATCAAAAAGCGCTCGACAAT
>CAYMFZ010000526.1:0-3119 GCA_964389585.1 uncultured Pirellulaceae bacterium
AAGTAACCCTGCGACTGACATCGCCGGAATTGATGCTTCGATTGACAACAAACACTGGGGCTGTCGTGGCAGTCTGGTCATCGACGCACGAATCAAGCCGCATCACGCCCCGCCATTGATTGAAGATCCAGAAATCTCGAAGAAGGTTGACGCGATGGCAGCACGTGGCGGTGAGTTGGCGAAGTATTTGTAGCTTGAGTTGCGAGTTATGTGGAGGGTTATCAGTGTCGAGTGCCAAAGACACAGCAGCCTCGTTTTATTGCGGCCTTACGGCCAGCGCTCACGCGTTGTTAGATTTTGCAAATCAAAATCCAAGGCCAGTGTCGTTCGTCCTCTCAGTTACCGTAGCATTTCTGTTTTCGGCAAAGAAAACCCTTGACCTGTCATTATTCCGGTTTACTCTGTAAGACAAAGTCGATATGCTTTGTGATGCAAAGTCAATTTGTGCTGACGGGTTTCGAATCGCGTTAGGACCACTTGGAGCCGAAAAACATGAACATTCACCGCGCATTGGCAGATATAGCCGAGATTCGCGCCCAGCTTGATCGGACAGAATCGTATCGTGGATTCCGTTCGACCGCAGTCGGTGTTTCGGTGATTCTCTTGCTTGCAGGTGCATGTGCGGAACTGATATGGGTCGCTAATCCGGCTACGGAAGTCGATCGGTTTCTCGCGATTTGGCTTTGCGTGGCCGTTGCAAGTGCGGTCGTTGCCGGAATCGAAATGGTAATTCGCACTCGAGTTAGTCAAAACGAATTGGTGACCAAAATGCATTGGTCGTTGGTTCGACAGATAGCGCCAAGCCTTGTTGTTGGATTCGTGTTGACGTTACTTATCGCCGGACACGCTTTGGAGCAAAACGAATCATCCGGATTGATGTGGGCTTTGCCTGGCGTTTGGTCAATGATTTATGGATTGGGCTTGTTCTCGTGTTACAAGCATTTACCGGCGCAGTCACTTGGCGTCGCGTCGTTTTTTCTGGTTGTTGGTGTGCTGGTTTTGGCAGTCGGTTGGTCGACTCGGGAAGTGGCGGCTTGGCAGATGTTAGTCTCGTTTGGCATCGGCCAGTCGTGGTTGGCGATCGTCCTGTTTTATAATTTGGAGAGACGGCGTGACGAAACAAAATAGAAAACAATCGACGCAAGATGCCTTGGAAGAACTCGATCGCGTGTTTCACGAGAAGGCGCGGCTTGGCATTCTGACAACGATCATTGGTTCGCCTGATGGAATGAATTTTATTGATCTCAAAGAGCTTTGCGATCTAACGGATGGCAATCTTAATCGTCATTTGAAAGTGCTGGTTGATACGGGAATCTTGAGTGTGAAGAAAACGGGGCAAGGACGGAACACTAACAGTCTTTATCGGCTTACAGCCAAGGGTCGTCGCGCGTTTGAGCGGTACCTGTCGGCTCTCGAAACGATTCTTAATGCCGCGAAAAAATCTGCCGATGCGCCAGCGAAAACGGAAGAGGGAAATGACGGGCTTTCGCCAGCGATTGGGTGATTTTTGAATTCGGAATTCGGAATGGGGAGTGGGGTGCCGATTTGATGAGCATGCTGCTTGGCCCAAAAAAGCTTGGCTAAACGTTTCCGCCCGGCCAGTACATTTATCTTTAAGCAAATTCAATTCTAAAAACTACGCTCTTTCACTCTGCAATGCAGAGTGAAATACTCTGTTAGAAAAGCAAAACATTATGGGACTTTCATCATCGACAAGCAGTCAAAAGCAGCGACGTGGACTCCGTCTGTGGCTGTTTGAGCTTGATCGAATTCTTCGTGGCGACGCGACGCGCCAATCGGATATTCGGGCTGCCGACATCAAGATTCCTGTCGTTGGTGTCTCGGTCATCGTGATCATCTTGGCCGTGCTCTACGGATTTTGCATGGGAATTTTTGCACTCATTCGAGGAGTTGAAAACAGCGAATACCAACAAGCGTTAATGCAAACTTTGGCATCGATGTGCAAAGTCCCCTTGCTGTTTGGGCTGACGTTGCTTGTGACGTTTCCTTCGCTGTACGTCTTTAACGCCTTGGTCGGTTCACGGCTTCGTTTCGTGCCAGTCTTGAAATTGCTTGTCGCGAGTCTTGCGGTCAACCTTGCGGTGCTCGCATCGATGGGGCCGATTCTGGCTTTCTTTTCGGTAAGCACACCAAACTATCCGTTCATCGTTCTGCTTAATGTCGTGGTTTTTGCGATCGCCGGTCTGCTGGGATTGGCTTTCCTGATTCAAACTCTGAATCGTTTGAGTTTGGCTGAACAGCAATTGAATCAGCAAAGTGCGATTGAGTCGTCAGTACCAATTCAGATCGTTGCGGATCGCGATAAGCCAGCATTAAAAGCGGTGGCGGCAGACCCGGTCAATCCAACACCATCCCCGCAGCCAAATCAACTGGGCCCTGCGTCACAAATTACGGCAAGAGCCGACTCATCAACTCCAGTTCACAACAAGCCTACCAAACGAAGAGGGCCGCTCGATCACCTCGAAGGCATTGTGCTGGGCCGACACGTTCGCAAAGTCTTCACGTGTTGGATTGTTGTGTTTGGTTTGGTTGGCGCCCAAATGGGATGGGTGTTGCGTCCATTTATCGGTTCGCCCAATCAGCCATTTCAATGGTTTCGTTCGCGACATTCAAACTTCTTTGAATCTGTCATCAATACGCTGTTCGATCTGCTGAGCTAAAGCGTTTGACCTTGGTCGCTCAAACTTTCAAACGTGAAACTTTCACAAAGTCCCACATGATTCAAGTCAAGGAAATGCTGTTGAGGCATCTGCAAAACGTGGTTCGAGGGTTCGTAATCATCGACCACGTATTGCGCCGACGCGATGCAGTTGCATCAAGTGAATCGGTTTCGATTCTAAACGAATTCTTGCCGCTCAAGCGTGTTGCCGCCATCGTGTTTGTCATGGGGCCCATCTATGGAGCCGCGATGGGCGGGTACGCTTTTATCGTCGGCGAACGAACATTTGTCGCACAACTGCCGCAGATGATTTACTCGGGTGCCAAAGTTCCTTTGTTGATCGGATTGACGGTTGCGATTTCGTTGCCCAGTTTTTTCGTGATCAACACGTTGCTGGGATTGCGTGATGATTTTGGCGAGGCGTTGCGCGCGATTGTGT
>CAYMFZ010000526.1:3129-4450 GCA_964389585.1 uncultured Pirellulaceae bacterium
CTACATTTCGTTTGCGAGTTCAAATGTCAGCTATTCCGTTGCGATCTTGTTCAATGCGGCGATGTTTGGTCTGTCCAGTGTTGCCGCTCAAATGTTGCTTCGTGGCTACTACTCAAATCTCGTCAAACAAAGCCGTCGCCATCTTTGGATGATTCGAATGTGGATATTCGTCTACGCCTTTGTTGGAATTCAAGCAGGCTATGTCTTACGTCCCTTCATCGGCGATCCAAATTCGCCGACGACTTTCCTGCGCAAAGAGTCGTTTCAAAACGCCTACGTGAAGATCTTTGAGCTGATTTGTGGCGTTTTAACGGAATTATTCTAATGAGCTTAAGCGTTTGGCGTGGCAATTTTTCGATCCGCTATTTGCTGGCGTTAACGACCGTCGTTGCGTTGACGATACCTCTGGCATGGTCATTGCAATGGATCAGTAACGCAACTGGCGTTCGAGAAATCGTCGATTGGCGCGAGTATATTTTGTCAATCATCGTCACGCTCGTTCTTGTCGCCAATCACCGTCAATGTTTTCAATCGCTTCAAGCTGGCGGACGTCAACAGTGGCTGGCAGCGATTCCATTGATGATGTTTTCGATATCCATGTTCTCCAGGGGAGTTTTCATGGCGGCGATCGCAGCTTATTTCAGTTTCGGATATTCGATATCGACATGGATCAAAGTGATTGAGTTTGAAATTCGTTTGGCTTGCTGCCCCATTTCTTTGTTGAATTTCGTGAGCCAAACGCATAGTCAGTTTTCGATGAATGGGCTTAGTGTTTGGGGCTTCTGTGCGGCGGCAACTATTGGGAATATCGCTTTGCCGGTGTTTGCAATCAGCTATTGGCGCGGTTGTGAGCGAGTGTCAAGAGTTTACTACTGGTTGCTAATCGCCTCCGTTCCATTTGGAACCGTATTTTGTCGACCCTTTTTCGCGATGGTTTCCAGTCTCGAATTTTCCCTAACGATCTTCTGGATTCCAAGCTTCTGGTTGGCGCTTATTTTGCGCCGGCCGACAGTTTGTCAAATTGGAATGTTTGTCGTTCTGACATTGGTAGCGGTTTTTCTGATGCCTAGTTTTGGCGTGATGGATTAAAGATTGTCGGCGACGCGGCATATAAAACCGTTTTGCTAATATTAAGCAAAGAACAATGCGTCGATCGCCCAGGAATTTGAAGAAACGCGGCGAGCCTGAGTAGTAAGCGTCTCGTGGAAGTCAAAAAGGGACTGGCTCCGAGATCGTGGCGATTATCTATTTCGAATTGGCTGGCCCTCGGTGATCGCGGTAGGGACGGTCATTTCTGACCGCCCCCCGCACAGATCCGTAC
>CAYMFZ010000527.1:0-2868 GCA_964389585.1 uncultured Pirellulaceae bacterium
TCGGCTACCCCAATGGGTGGTTTTGCTTTGGTTCACCAAGGAAGAGCCCAGCCTGACAACAACGGAATTTACATTGGAACTTACAACCATCAAGGGCGGCTTCAGGGGCCAAAGATTTTGGTCAATCAATCTATTCGTGGTGGTGCTCAATCGCATCCTTCATTGGCAACGGATTCCAATGGAAACATGTATGTGACCTGGACTAGTGGAGGAGACGGCAGCGGGCGTGGTGTTTTCGTTCAGCAGATGGATGCGAACAAGAATTTGCCAAGGGGACCACAACGCGTTGCGCAGGAGTTCAGAGGCTCTCAATGGCAGTCGGATATTGCGCTTTTGAAAAATGGCAACTTTGTTGTTACTTGGCAGGGCCGAGGCGATTCAGACCGTGATGGCGTTTTTATTCGCGAGTTTAATAGCGACACGCAGCCATTGAGTAGCGAGACTCGTGTTTCACTTTCGGACGCTGGACTGCAGCGTTTTGCGGCCGTCGACGCAAGTACGTCTGGCGTTACGGTGACGTGGCATGGTAAGGGAAATGCCGATCACTTCGGTGTTTACTCTCGCTTTTTTCCAATCCAAACTGCACCTGTGGCAACTGATTTTAGTCTAGGTGTGATCACTCAAGGCACCAAATTGACCGTTGACGCGACCGACATTATTTCTGAGTTTGGCACTGATGTAGATAGTATCTTGAACTCGATGTCGGTTAGCTTTGCTGGGGTCAAACTGTCGGGGGCAAATAGTAGTTTGGCGAATGTGGGTTTCAACTATATGGCTGGGGCCGGTACGAGTGGCGGGTTTATGATCAATACATTCGCGACTGCATTTAGTGGATTGGATGGTGGCGAGACAAGAAACGTCGTGATCGACTTTGTTGTCAGCGATGGGTTGTTTGAAGACACGGGGAAGTTCACCTTCAGTGTCATCGGTGGGAATACCGAGATTGACCAAGCCAATTTTCAGTTCGAAGGTGAGTCAGTCGTCAACCAAGGCGTGACGGCGTCGGCGGGTGGCATCGCAGGGCAATCCAATCTCGATGTATCACTTACTGATTACAGCGACATATCTGAAGCTTTGTCTTCGGTGGATTTCAGGGCAACGCCTGAGTTTGCGATCAATCCATTGTTGGACAATGGCATGCTGACCGTCGCCGCCGCTTTTGCAGACGAAAGCTCGACTGCGAACGCTTCTGCGATTAACGTCTCTCAAGCCTTTTCGATTGCTAGAATCGATAGCGAAACGACAACCGTCGCCAGTAACTCTTCAGTAGCCAGAGCGACTTCGAGCGATACAGGATCGGCTCAGGCTGCGGCTGACGAATCGTCCGTAGCAAGCGCCGAAGCAAACGTTGACAGCACGGCAACCGCGGTCGCCGCGTTCGATTCTGGAGCAACTGCAACGGCGACTGAAACATCTGATGCACAATCGCTGGCAGAAAATGGATCTGCGGCCGAATCCGCAGCAAGTGATTTAGGCAGTTCAACTGCGACGGCTGATGGTAGATCAAATGCGACGGCAACGTCTAGTGATTCATCGACATCTGTTGCCACTGCGGATGCAATGAGTTCGGCAACGGCGTTTTCGGCGGAAGAGTCAGTCGCCAGTGCTGATGCAGAAAGCGGATCAATCTCAAATGCGATTGGCACCACCGATTCTGCCGCTTCTGCTTCGGCGTCTTTAGAAAGTGATGCACTTGCTAATGCCACTAACAATTCTGCTGCAGAAGCGTCCGCTCATGATGAAAGTTCAGCGTCGGCTTCGGCAGACTTAACTTCAAATGCAACTGCAGTGGCTGAAGACTTTTCAACTACAAGCGCGCAGGCAACCATGAATTCAACGTCCGATGCTACGGCAACTGCAGGTGGAACGACCAATGCAGCCTCAGAGGACAATAGTGAAGCGACTGCGGTATCAGAAATCAATTCAGCGGCTTCGGCTGTGGCAAAGAACGGCTCGAATGCAACCGCCAACGCCTTGCAGGGTTCGGCGGCTGATGCGGACGCGGAGATTGACAGCGTGGCAACCGCGATTGCAGAAGACTCGTCGGTTGCAACTGCGAATGGGGCGGACGCTTCAACAGCAACTGCGGATTCAGCTGATACGGGATCTTCGACCGCCGTGGCGAGTCAATCATCTACGAGTACCGCAAACTCAATCGACACTTCAATCGCCACGGCGTTTGCGAGCGATGGCTCGACGGCTGAATCAGTTGCCGAGAATGTGTCTGATGCACAAACAATCAGCGAAATGTCATCGAATGCCGTTGCGCGGGCGATGGACAGTTCCAGTGCAAATGCAGATGCAACTGATGCTTCTGTCGCCACTGCAATTGCTGCCAATGGGGAAAATAGTAGCGTTGACTCGCCTGATGAATCGGTGAGCGTGATCACGATTGTTGCCAACCTCAGTGCCGTTTCCGGGTCTGCCGTCGGATTGCAAATGCCGGGGATCAATCTGACTGGAACGCAAGGCTCGGCAATTGCCTTGCCAATCACAACCTCGGAACTTGAGGGTGAGTCAATCGGAAGTGTCGTTCTTGCTGGACTTCCAGTTGGTACCCTTCTGTCTGCTGGTACGTCAAATGCAGATGGAACGGAATGGACATTCACTTCACCGCCTCCAGCTGATCTGACTTTGACAACGTCCGTTGCATTCGCCGGCGAAATTGAAATGCAAGTCACCGTCAACACGACAAGTGGCAATTCGAATGCGATTGCCTTTCAAACGATTGTTGTGACGAGTGTGGGTGGCTAGTGGTTCGCCAAACCTAAAGACGCGGATCAGTACTTCCAGCCGTTTTGGCGATAGCCACGGTTAATGGTTGTTAAAACCAGGGGATAGACCAAAAACGTTTGACCAAAAAATAAA
>CAYMFZ010000527.1:2878-4444 GCA_964389585.1 uncultured Pirellulaceae bacterium
AAGCCCGGTTTATTGTGGGCCCACCGTGGTCTAGCGCCAAAACGGTTAGACCCAAAATTAAGCTTTGACGGTCTAATAGCTAGGACTCGTATCACTCATAGCCTCGTCCACTACGAAGCATCGAAAATAGAGGATCTAATTGATCGGGGTATGGGGATCGATACCATAGATTTGGCGGCCAAGATCGGATTGGCCATACGCAGTTGCCAATCCCGCAAGCAGTTGTTGGTAATCGTCGCGATCGAATTCCGAGTTCTTCTTTAACAGTGAAAGCGACTTGGTTAGCACGTCGACGATTCGACCCCGTTGGGATTCGAGTTGGTCGATGCAACGCTGCGCAGGTTTGCCGTCTTTGGATCGGTGCATGTAGAAGCAGAAAAGTTTGATTGGCGACGAAAGCGACTCGGTTTGCCTTTCAAACAAGTCAACGACATAAGGGATCAAGTAGAAAAAATGGGGCGATGGAAAATCGACATAGAAAGTTCCTTCGAGCATTTCATTCACGGTTTCAGGATCAGGACAATCTGATTTCGTAAGTCTCTCAAGAAGGGGTCTTGGGTCGTCGACACCGGTCCAAAGATCCTGTTCCCAAAGTTCAGAGTCAAGTGAGATGCGATCTGTCATTTGAAACTCTACCTCGGTGAGCCGCTCGCTAGCCGGCAGCAGTCTTGAGCCAGCGAATCGAAACGTGACTTACTATAGCTCGGTTAGTTCGGTCGAAGGTTTGCGCCTAGAACACCGTTCGGAAGACGAAAAGGCACGCAGCGCTTTTTTAGGCACTGTCTTCAACGCGTTGGATGTATTGCCTTAGACGCTCGTTTTCGTCGGTCACGCCTTTTAACTCAAGCATGTTTTCTACTCGCTTAACGAGCTCAACACGCTTGACCGGTTTTGTTAGAAAGTCGTTCGTACCTGAATCAACCGCTCGTTCGATGTCGCCCAACTCATTGAGGGCCGTCACCATCAAGACCATGATTTTCTTGAGCTTGTCGTCGCTTTTGATTTTTTCGCAGACTTCGAATCCGCTCAGTTTGGGCATCATCACGTCAAGCAAAATCAAATCGGGATCGAATGAAACTGCTTTGTCCATCGTCTGCTGGCCGTCTTCGGCCGTCTCGGTCACGCAATCGAGGTCGACGAGATAAGCCTCCAGTAGTTCACGATTGGCTTCGTTGTCGTCAGCGATCAGAATTCGGTGTTGTCGTTTGGGCGTTTCCATGAACTTCGTTAATGTTCGAGAGTCGGTCGGGAGTTGGCTGATTGCGTCTAAGAACCTATTCCAAAACTAAGAGCTTACTCGACGGTAAGCCAAGAGTGAGCCAAAGGCGTTAGCCTCGGGCCAGAATAACCAGCAAAACATGCCATTCGTTGGGGGCTAGCGCCAACCGCTCACAACTTTTGGGATAGGCCGTAAGCATTATAGGGGTGCAATCGCCTTGTAAACAGGCGGAAGTCAGCCAACTGTTTTAGAGCCTATCCCAAAACCAGGCGTTAGCGGTTTGTCAGAGTTGAAATCAGCCACCACGCGTTAGCGTCCGGTTTTACGCGGCAGAACCGGGTGCTAAC
>CAYMFZ010000528.1:0-1641 GCA_964389585.1 uncultured Pirellulaceae bacterium
GCCTATTGGTAGGCGCCGTTGCGGTCCTGTTGTTTTTGATTTTGAAGCTGCGGATGCAAGCCTTTTTGGCGCTGATTCTAGCAAGCTTGTTTGTCGCGGTTGGTTCTGCCAAAGAGCTGACGGGCGGCGCTGGAACGTTGGAGTTGGCTACGATTGGCAACAAGATCTCTGACGGGATGGGCTCGAGTCTTGGCTTTATCGCGACCATCATTGGATTGGGGGCGATCTTTGGTGCGTTGCTTCAGCATTCGGGTGGCGCTCAAAGTCTCGCCAAATCGCTACTGAAAATCTTTGGTGAAAAACGCGCTTCTTGGGCGATGGTCGTGACAGGTTTTATCATTTCGATACCTGTCTTTCTCGATGTGGCGTTGGTGATCATCGCGCCGATTCTCTATGCCTTGTCCAAGAAAACCGGCAAGTCCGTACTTGCATTTGGCTTGCCACTTTTGGCCGGCATGATGGTGACGCATGCGTTTGTACCGCCAACGCCAGGTCCAGTTTGGGTGGCCTATGAATTGGGTGTTGGACTCGGGTGGGTGATTTTGTTTGGTTGTATCGTCGGTTTCCCAACGGCGATCATCGGCGGCATCATCGTTCCCAAAAGAATGGCAGAGAAGCTTTACATCGCGCCGCCGGAAGAGTTTGCCGAGGAGTTGAGTGAAAAGGACAATGATGGAAGCCTGCCAAGCTTCACCTCGATCTTGCTTCTGATTGGTTTGCCAATTGCGTTGATTCTCGTTGGAACCATCGTCAAGGAATCAGTGGCCTCTGGGGTTGAACGCGAGGCAATCGTCGCCCAATTAAGCCCAGAGAATCGAGAGATTCCAAAGGAAAGAAAGAAGGCTTACGAAAAAGAGGTCGCGAAACAAATCGCTGAATCAAGCACGGTTGAAAAAGTCTTATTGTTCGTTGGCCATCCGATTATCGCGTTGTTGTTGGCAACCGTCGGAGCTTTGTTTTACCTTGGCTACGGGCGCGGCTACGATAAATCCGTGTTGATGGACGTGACGACGAAGGCATTAGGGCCTGCGGGAATTATCATTCTGATAACGGGCGCGGGTGGCGTCTTCAAAGGCATCATGGGTGCCAGCGGCGTGAGTGATGCGCTGAGCGTTGCGTGCCGCGAGTGGGGGATTTCAGTTCTCGTGTTGTCTTATCTGTTCGCTGTTTTCGTTCGCGTCGCGCAAGGTTCCGCAACCGTGGCGATGGTGACCGCGGCAGGGTTGATGGCTTCGATGACCGAGGATCTGTCCCAACCACAATTGGCTTTGGTGGTGGTCGCAATCGCCGCGGGTGCATCGGCTTGTTCGCATGTAAACGATAGCGGATTTTGGCTGGTCAGTCGTTACATGATGATGACCGAGAAGCAGACTTTTCAAACTTGGACGGTTATCTCAACCGTTGTTTCTGTCGTTGGATTCTTGTTGGCGTGGGGACTCTGGCACTTGCTTCCGTACTTGCCGATTTAAAAAGTTATTGATTCCGCAAAGTCGTTGATTGCTCCGCAATCATAATGGAACGACCAAGAGATGATGCCTGCCGCTAACGAGTACGCGCTTACGCAACCGTTTCCCGGGATCAGGGCCTCGAGAGTCACGAGTGTTGCGACCGGGGATTGATGGTGCAAATGAAAGCGTCGCT
>CAYMFZ010000528.1:1741-4435 GCA_964389585.1 uncultured Pirellulaceae bacterium
TTTCGCTCGTTTTGACCACGGAGTGATCAACGACATTCACTTTCGAAAATGGAGCTCGCAAGTTCCGTCTTCGTCGCATGTGTCATCATTCTTGCCCGCGATCTTGTATCGCCGTTTGGCAATTTGCTGATAGGCCCATTGTTGAATTCTGTGCGTGAATGGAATGTGAAGGATCGGAGCGAGGATCCAAAGCTTTGGAAGCTTTCTTGTCAAATAGCGGACAGCCGCCATTCCGCCCAACCGCCGATCCGAGTAACCCGACTCCGTATATGGAACGAGGTACATCTGTTCCATCAATTGTTCGTAAGTCAGATCGGGAAATTGATCGGCGACAAACGAGTCGTGTAGAGAGACAAACGCAAGTCGATTCTTGCCATCGAAACGTTTCAGGTTTCTGACTTGTGAAGTGCAGAACACGCACCGTCCGTCATAGATGACAACGTCGGCGCGAGGCAATTCTTGCGGAGATGGCAGACCAGTAGAAGCATGCGCAGAGTTGCCGACGAGAGTTTCCGATTGGTTCATGCAAGTTGCCGATTGGATTAGCGACGCTTGGATTGCGAATTTAACCGTGTTCGCAAAGTGGTGTCTAAAGATTTGACCGAGTGCAAACTTCCCAAATAACCTAAGAATCGGCGATATGACAGCTTTTTAGCGGACAATTTCGAATCTCAATAGCATTGTACAAAAATGTACTCCTATAATGATCCGATAGAAACGAATAGACGGATATTCGGTTTAAGGTTGAAGGTTTTGCCCTATCATAGAGGTAAGCCGCAATGGATTTCTGGCGAGTAGTAAGCCAATCGTAAAGCTGCATTGAACCGAGAGTTGCACAGAAAGCACTGCCTTGGATTTTAGAATCCAATTTCTCAAGATACTGGAGAGTTATCGTGAATGAAATCAACAAGCAAGTCACTCGCGCACGTCGTCGGCTGATCACCGGTAAGTTCTTCAACATCCTCACGTGGGCAACGTTTGTTGGATTGTTGGTTGCCGTTGTTGGAATGGCGATTCCGAAGGTTTGGCATCTCGAGTTTTTGCAAACTCAAGACAAGAGCGATGCTTGGGTTTACTCTTGGATTATTGGCGGCGCGGTATTGGGGTTTCTTGTCGCCGCAGTGATGACTTGGGTTAAGCGAGACAATCATCTTGATGTGGCCGTCGAAGTCGACAAGAGATTCGGTCTTAAGGAACGACTTTCAAGTGCCCTTTCAATTGACGCCAACACCGCCGAGACCAATGCCGGTCAGGCTCTGCTGGAGGACGCGAAGAACCGCGCGGAAACGATTGACGTTCGCGATCAGTTTCGATTCCAGCCGACCTGGCGTGCGCTGTTGCCGCTGATTCCAATCGCCCTTTTGATTGGGCTGATGTTCATTCCCAACGCAGAGAAGAAAGCGGTCGCCGCCGAACCAGAATCCATCGCGCGTGAAAAAATCGCCGTCGCGGTGAAGGAGCTGAAAAAGAAGATTGAAGAAAAGAAAGAGCAATTGGTCGCCAAGGGCCTAAAGGATGCTGAGAAGACTCTAAATCCGCTTCAGAAAAAATTGGACGAGATTCTTGACGATAAAAATCTCGACAAGAAAGACGCTTTGGTAAAGCTCAACGATGTTAAGAAACAACTTAAGGATCGCCGTAAGGAAGTGGGCAACAGCAAAGATCTTAAAGAGAGCCTGAACAAACTGAAGGATGCTGGTCAGGGGCCTGCGAAAGAGTTGGCCGATGCGATGAGCAAAGGTGATATGAAAGAGGCGACCAAAGCGATCAAGGAGCTGGCCAAGAAGCTTAAGGATGGTGATCTCAATAAGATCGAAATGAAAAAGCTTGCCAAGGACCTTGAGCAAATGGCAAAAGAACTCAAGAAAATCGCCGAGCAACACGAGGCCGCTAAGAAGAAGCTTGAAGATCAGATCAAGAAAGCACTCGAAAAAGGTGACCTTGATAAAGCCGCGAAACTTCAAGAACAGCTTGACCAGAAAAAAGCGATGGACAAGCAAAAAGAGAAAATGAAAAAGATGGCTGAGAACTTAAAGAAGTGTGCGGAGTGCATGAAGCCTGGTGGTAATGGTCAACCAAAAGAGGGCCAAGACGGTCAGAAGCAGCCAGGTGACAATGGTGATCAACAGGCACAGGCGATGAAAGAAGCCGGCGAATCTCTTGAAGATCTCGCTCAGCAGATTCAAGATATGCAGCAAGCGTTGGAGGAGATGGACGCTTTGCAAGATCTTGAAAACATGGCCGACGAAGCGAAACAACAAGGTATGGGTGGCGGCAAGTCAGATGGTCCGCCACGGTGGCAGGACTGGGGCAAAGGCGAAGGGCGTGGTGGTGGAAAGCGTGATCTTGAGAAAGAGGACACGGGAACATTTCGCTCTAAGGTCAAGGCAAAGTTGCAGCAGGGGCAAACCGTCGTAACAGGAACTGCCGATGGCAAGAACATTACGGGGCGATCTGCCAGTGAAACTCGCGAGTTGATACTTCAAAGCCTTGCGTGACAATTAAGCGACTAGGTTAAGGGCCTAGTTGTTTAAGGGCCTAGTTGTTTAAGGGCCTAGTTGTTCGGCCGTCAAATTTTGACTATCGATGCGCAATCAGTGCATTGCGACTAGGTATGAGTCATCAAGAGCAGGAAGCTCAAACTTTGAAGTTGTAATCGACCAAGGATTGTAAGATTTTGGCACTGTAGGATTG
>CAYMFZ010000529.1:0-4432 GCA_964389585.1 uncultured Pirellulaceae bacterium
CCTCAAGACTCCCCAAAGTATAATCCAGAATTGGGATTTCTTGTGTGAGCATTCGTTCCCATCTTTCGATTTAGGCAGGTCGACTAAACCAATTCGACCCAAGGAAAATTGGCGAGGATAGCCCGGGTTTGGCTATCCACTAGCATGATCGGTATGCTGGGAACTGCTCATCTACGCTTTGTTTTAACAATTGCTTAAAGGCCAGGAATAAACAGACTGCCAACAGCTATGCCCGATTCCACACCTCATCCTCAACGAGCAAGCAAAATGAAATCGTTCTTTCGGTTCAACTTGCGATTCTTGTTGATCATGTTCTTGATCGTTGGAGCATTATTCGGTTGGCTCGGTCGAGAAATTGGAATCATCAACCAAGAACAGGCTTTGATTGAGCAGTTGATCGAGCACGCTGAAGAGTTCAGGTTCCAGGTACGCCATTCAAGCATCTCTGCTGCCTACAAGGAACAGTACCCTGACTATGACGACCGTTTTGCCTATTTCGATTCATTCGAAGTTGCCAGCGGTGTCCATGTTCAATACGATTTCGAATTTGACGAATTCGGTAAATTTATTCCATTGGCCGATCCGCGTCGCCCCAATTGGGCAAGTCGATTGATTTCTTTTCTTAACGGATCTAAGTCGCACGCAAGGCCATTTTCACGAATCCACTCAATCACGACAGGTGCGATTAATGAGCGAGCCAAGATAGACTTTTCCTCATTGCATCGTCTTCGTTCGTTGTCGATTGAATCAATCAACAACGTTGATCAACTCGATTTTCCGCCCCAACTTCAGTCACTCACCATTGACCGAGAGGTCAAGTTAGACGGAAGCGGACTTTCGAAAATTAGCCGCCTGAGACGGCTTAAAAAGTTGAGTTTACGAGAGGGTGGAGAATTGAAAAATCTCGACGGGTTAGCGGGTTTATCAAACTTGGAGGAACTCGATTTGGAAAGCCCGTCTCTTGAGTCAATTGGCCAACATGCTGGACTTAAAGAATTGCGAGAACTTAGCTTTTACACGCCGTCTTTGAAAAGTCTAAGTGGAATCGGAGACGCGACCAATTTGAAGAGCCTAAAAATCATCGGAGGAAATCGAATTTCCCTTCGGGACTTGAGCGGCCTCGACAATCTGACGGAGCTTGAAACGCTCACTGTCGACTGTAGTGCCTTGAACAGCGTCGCCCCCATCAAGGAGCTTTCCAACCTAAAAAAACTCACCTTGAGGCATTGCGATGCCCTTGAAGACATTCAGATATTTAGCAACTTAGAGAATCTCGAAATCATCCTTCTCCATGGATCTTCGTGGGACCCCCTAGATCCCAGTTCGCTGTCGCACCTTGTCAAATTGAAATCAATCGAAATCCCCAAGGCGAATAGCATCGACCTGGCTTGGACATCACGCATGAACAGCTTAATTTCATTAAGCATCAATGACGCATCTCAATTGCAATCAACCGATGGAATTGAAAGTCTAAATAAGCTTCAATTCTTTTATCTTGATCATTGCGATTCTCTTGAACAACTTTCTGGGACCGACAAACTCCGTGAGCTTCAGACTCTTACACTGAAATATGCTGGACGATTGGCTCACGTACGCGAACTGAAACAAACGCAAGGGCTTACGTCCATTTGCTTAATAGGAGTCAATTCGCTTGAAAGCCTGGACGCTGTCAACCAAATACCTAACTTGGAATGGCTAACGATCAATGGGTGCGACGGCCTGAAAAACCTTGATTGTCTCAACAGACTGACCAAGCTCAAACGGCTTTCCGTCGGCGATTGCAATTCGCTTGAAAACCTGAATGGGCTTTGGGGGCAAAACTCGCTGGAGTTTATCGAGTTCAACAATTGCAACGAACTCAGCAACATCGACGGACTACACGGCTTGCACAAGTGTCTCAACATTGTCTTTTCCAAATGCGAGAAGATTTCGAAGGAGCAGTTCGACGCACTTGAGCAAAAGCTACAACAATATACTTTGTCACATGATTTGGAAGACTAGCGAAGTCGACATCATTCTTCATTGATCGAATTCTCGTTGATCGCATTCTCAACAAAGGTGTAAGGAAACCACCGCTCGAAATTCAAAGCTCGAACTTCGTCACCCCATTCTGGTCCAGCGTCTTTCGTAAACTCACGAAACCCAAGTGCGTAAACTCTTTTGTGAAGCGCCCAGATGGCGAGCTGACGAAACTCTTCAATGTTGACTCGCTTTGACATTCCTTCCTTTGCGAGTTCAGCCAGCAGTTTTTCCGCGCCTTGTCGTTTGGCCATTCGATCGACAAACTGATCCCAAATTTGTTGGGCTTCTTTATGTTTGCCAGCTCGCTTCAGGACGACCGCCATCATTGGAAGCGTCTGGTCCCTATCTGTTTTGGGCAGCCTTTCCAACAACCAAGGCAAGTCGCTGACATCGCCCGTTTCAATTCCGATCTGAAGACGCTTGGCCCATCGGTCTGAGTCGTCGTAAACACGCGACTTTAGTATCGACTCTTCAAAACTGGCGATTTCACCGTTCAAGTAAGCCCAATACGCGTTCACGAGTGGTACGGGAGCCAGCCGAGTGTTCGGGTTATTTAGGAAATTGGCTTTGATTTGAGAGAACTGGTCTTCTTGATCGGTCAGTTTGAAAAAGTGGGCTGCGAAATAGAATTCCTGCGTCGTGGATGGATAAAATTTGACTCGTTTACGCAGCTCCGCGAAATCTTTCGCCGCGTACAGACTACGAACGTATTCGGACTGATACGCCTCATCTTCGGGTTCAAGCTCGACGAGCCGCCGAAAAACTTCTTTTGCTTTGGTGAATTCGCAAGCAGACATGTAGTTGCGGCCCAAGGCATACAAAGCAAACTTATTCTGCGGATCCGACTCAATGGCCTTCTTGAAATAGTCATTTCCAGGAGCGACCGTCGCTTCCAACCGCCCTCTCAAATAAAGCAGTTTTGAATTCTCTCGATCCACCTGAAGGTAATCATCGTACCGCCGAACCAGTGCATCCCTGTCAAATTGAGCGTTGGCAAACCCGTTTTGAAATTTTCGATGCATTTCAACATTGACTGGCCGTCGGGCCAACAGCGTCTCGATTACGTCATTTGGCTCGAAGATATCCGCAGCCAAACTCAGCTTGAGCAAATTCTCAAATCCACTGATGGAATCAGGATTTGCTCGCATGTAGCTCTCAGTCAAAAGCAATTTTACTTCACGGCGTCTCTTCTCCGTCCGACTTGTGGTCAACGAATTGTTGACATCGCTCAATGGGTACACCGACAATCGCTGCTTAATGACCTCGCCATTAGATTGGCCCGCCTCTTGAACCGACAATTTTTCTGGCAGGTCTTCGTTTAGAAAGTCGACTGCCGCATACTTGGTTAAAAGTCGATCCTCCAATTCGCAGACTTTTGAATTATCAATCCACTCAAAATCGGTTCCATTGAACTGATAGGTGATCCGATTGAGTGTTTGACTAGCCGTTTCCGTTGGATCAAGAACCCACATCGGTTTTTTGCTTTGCCAACTCCATCGTGAACGAGGAATACTGAATTCCTTTTTGCTTCTAAAAGATTCCGGAGAAATCACTTCGGCGACATGGTTGCCGCTGGCAAGTTTAACCAACACCAGTAAATTTGAATTCGGAGTTACCGTCACCGGGTCGATATCATCGATCTGAACGACCAATGGCTCATAAATTCCGTTGACGATGCAAACTTCATGCTGGCCCCTTTGTTTCATCAACAACGCGGCAACTCCTGCCAAGACAATTACGCCCAGCAGAACCCGACTTCCAACCTTTCGTCGATTCCATCCTCGATTGACTTTTCGGTCAGAGGCTTCAAGGGAATTTGTATCAAGTGACTCAGGCATTATTTTTCAATGGAGTATTTCTCGCTGAGGTAGCAATTCGCTAACATGAAGTCGGCCAAACTCAAGTGAATACAAAGACTACCATCCTATGCTAACCGTCGACGATCATCCAACGCTTGACCCGAGTGTCTTTGTAACAGATTTCCCAAAACCAATTGGTGAACTTAAGACACCGAACAAAATCATAGACATGTTGTCGCTGAGTTTCCGTTCTTCAATCGTTTCACATGACGACGATGTAAAGCCAAAAGTTCGTGACCTATTTCGGCATGGCGGCTACAAACCAACCGGACGAGGCAAGCCCGCTTCTGAGTATCTTCGCCAAGCGGTCACCAAAGGGAGCTTGAATCCGATCAATCTTCCGGTCGACATCTGCAATGTTGTTTCATTGCACAGTGGATTGCCGATCAGCGTCGTGGACTTCGATCTTTTGAAGACACCATTACGAATTGGTATCGCACCGTCTGATTCCGAGTACGTTTTTAATGCGACGGGGCAGACGATCAAGATCGATGGTTTGCTTTGCCTTTTTGACACGGAAGGACCATGTGCCAATGGCGTAAAAGATTCAC
>CAYMFZ010000530.1:0-4412 GCA_964389585.1 uncultured Pirellulaceae bacterium
AAGAACATCAGCAGGTGCGTTACGCAATGGGTGTGCTTTCATCTCAAGACAGAGAATTCTTGATGTTGATACATACAGAGGACTGGACCTATCAACAGATTAGTCAACATTTGGGTATTTCGATGGACAAAATTGTCTATCGCTTGAACCGTGCAAGAACGCGTTTAAGAAACAAACTTTCGGTTTTGGAAAGTGATTGGGGACAAAAATGAGTTCATCAAAAAGCGATCTGCGTTCATCTCAACTTTCTGATGATGAATTGCGCCTTCAGCTTTTGGTAGACGGGCAGCTCGATCACTCAGAGCGGAGCCAATGGTTAGCAACGATCCCAGTTGATTCCGATCAGTGGCGGAGAATTGCACTTCACTTTGTTGAGAACCAAATTATTGACGAGTCGATCGGATGCTCAAAACGAGAGCCTCAACAGCGACCGAAACTTGAGCTGACTCAGAATTCTGATGGGCAAACTCGCCAATTCAAATGGGCTTGGTTGGCCGTTGCCGCGAGTATGTTGGTTGGATGGTTTCTGGGTTCGCAGTTCTTCCAACCAGACCTCAACACAACGACGCTGAATACAAGTCAATCTTCAATCGCTGAAGATGTCGACCAAGAGGATTCAAGCGAGCTCGTTGGTTTACGACTTCCACTTGAAGACGCTTTGGCACGGAGCATTCGGCCAGTCTCCCTCGATACGCATCGGGCCTTTCTCAAGGCTGGTTATTTGGTCGACGAGAGCAGCGAGATTGCCAGCGTCGAATTACCGACGGGCAATTCCGTACAGATGCCTGTTCGACAAGTCAAAATTCGTTACTTGGGAAATGCAGCGTTTCAATAGATTTCCCACTTGCTCTTAAGACGAAACTCAACTGTTTTTTAAGGTTCAAAAGATGCTTAGATCATGCCTACGAATGTTATCGGCACTATTGGTGTTTGGTTCGGTTTGTTGTTTTGCGGACGCGAGTTTTTCAGCTCAAGAGGAATCGTCAAACGACGCAGAAGTTCGAAAACAGCTTCTTGAGAGTTTCAAGGAAACGCTCGCGAAGCTCGAAGAACTTGAAGGAAAAAACGCACAGGAAGATCAGGCAACACATCAAGCCTTATACAAGGCTGTACGGGAGTTTGTTCCTCCAGAAGTTCTAAGTGGGAACCACTACAGAATACTAACCAGCCCACGCGGCCGAATGGGTTTATCCCGAATGAGACCGAGCTCGATGATCGCCAAAGAAGCGGTGGACTACATTCGCCGCGTTCAATCCAACGTCAAAATGTCCAGTCCCTATTGGATTGGTGTTCAGTGTGAATCGGCTGAGGGATACAAGGTCGAAATTGCGAATCAGCAAGTCGTCACTGCCGAAGGTGGACTGCTCGTCAACGCGGTTACATCTGAAAGTCCGGCGGAGTCAGCCGGAATTCAATCGGGCGACGTGATCGCATTCTTGAACGACAAGCCTACAAACAACATCGTTCAACTCGTTGCTGTAATCGACGAGTGCAAAGACAACACCGCAGATGTTTCCGTTGTTCGCGGCCAAGAAGTGATTAAGCTCAAGGTGACTCCGACTCTTCGGAAATCAACAGATGATGTGAAGGAAGTAGAAGACTCTGGCAGTTCAGATGGCACAAGGATTTTCTTCGAATTGGCAGTCGATTCCCAAGTGATTCCAGAAGATTTTGAAGCTGTTGTTCGATTCAAACGTGGTCAACCACTTTCCGCGACCATTGCGAAGAAGCATCTAAAATGGGACGTAACAAGCGGCGAATCAGTCGACCGTCTTCCCGCAGAAGTTCAGCCATTTGTTAAGCAACTTTTCCAAGCCAATGCTTCGTTGGTGGAGGCGGAGGAAATTTCAAGCTGGACCACTGACGGGCATCGGCAAGGAGTCTACGAAGTCGTTCCAAATTCTTGGAATGATTCAAAAGTGAAAATGCAGTGGGTTGGCCCGGGAAACGACACTGGAGATTCCACAGAATCCAAGCTGGATAGAATTCAGGAACAGATGGAGCAATTGCAAAAAGCCATTAAGGAAATAAGAAACCAAGATTAATGCTTTTGGGCATAAGTTGTTCAAGCAAGGAGTTGGGCAAAACTAAGAAATCGTTGTATTAGTCAGACCAACGTTTTATTGTTTTTCGTTCCTTCACCGGATACCAATCATCAATTTTCGCAGCAAGCCGCGTAACAATTTCGGGATTTTCAGCTGCCAGATTTTTGGCTTCGGTTGGGTCAGATTCTAAGTCGAATAGTTGCGGTCGTTTTTCTTCGCGAGGATGGGTCGATTGATACCGATTAACTTCACCATCATAGGTCAGAAGCAACTTCCATTTGTCCTCGATACACCAGCGAAACAGCAACGAGGCTTCTGGATTTTCAATGTCGGCAATGTCGTGAGCGAAGGATTCGCCGAAAATCGTATCACGAGCGAACGCATCACCCGACACAAGGTTGGGTAGTAGATTCAGACCAGGTAAGTCTTCTGGCGCATCAATTTTGGCTGCGGCGAGAATGGTTGGAGCAAGATCAATGGAACTGCAAAGCTCCGTTCGATCGGCCGGTTTAAACTTTGTTGGCCACGAGAACATGATCGGGGT
Organism: uncultured Pirellulaceae bacterium; assembly: GCA_964389585.1. Taxonomy (GTDB): domain Bacteria; phylum Planctomycetota; class Planctomycetia; order Pirellulales; family Pirellulaceae; genus Mariniblastus. Next base: position 2,590 of record CAYMFZ010000530.1, read on the forward strand.
TCGGACGCCACCTTCGTAAGGAGTCTGCTTTGAGCGTGGCGCATAACGTTTGCTTTTTGGGTTTTGAATCCAACCGTTGTCGCATACGTAAACGATAAGCGTGTTGTCGCGGACGCCTGACTTGTCTAAGTGATCAACAAGTTGGCCGCAAGTTTCATCAAACCACTCACACATGGCGTAGTATTTCGCCACGGTAGCTGGGAGATCTTTGTTGGTGTACTTTTCAAGCAGCCGTTTTGGCGGATTGTGGGGTGTGTGTGGTAAGAAGGGGGCGTACCACAAAAAGAACGGCTTCTTTTCCGCAACGGCATTGTCAACAAAATTGGTAACTTGATCTAAGCCCTCTCTTCCAATCTTTAATCCGTCGTCTCCGTGACGACCACCTTTCTTGGGAAAGCCTCGAGTCATTCCATGAGTGAATCCGCCACGTTGGAAATTACCCTCCCACCATTTTCCTGATTGATGGCAAACGTAGCCTTGCTTTGATAGTTTCTTCGGTAGCGTTTCGAATTTGTCGATGTAAGAGATCAACTGCGCGCGACGTTGGTTATTGAGTTCCGTATCTGGCTTCGCATACTTTGGTGACGGATCATTTCCGGTCACGCCATGTTGGTGGGCATAACGGCCCGTGATCATCGTCATCAAAGACGGACGGCAGAGCGCGGTCGGCACATAGCCACGACGAAAAAGCACACTTTGTTTCTCGAGTGCGTCAAGATTTGGCGTCTTGATCGTGTCGTGTCCCATGAACGAATAATCCGTCCAAGCTTGATCGTCTGAGATGATCATGACGATATTGGGTTTGTCTTGGGCGAGTGCGCAGTGGCTTCCGAGCAATGCATGAAAGCAAACGAACAATGCAAAAGTAAATTGCCAACAGGTATTCATAGTCGCGGTTCCTATTTTCCATCCATTATCATTTCATCACCCATCGCTGGGATGATAACTGGTCCCAGCTTTTTCTTTTCAAGTTTATCCTTGAACTCTTTGGCCGGATCCAACTCACAGTGAACCAGTGCGATTTTTTTGATATTGCCGCGATCCGCAGTCTCTTTCGCCCAAGCCAATAGCTCCTGCTGGTCCGCGTGGCCGCTGCTTCCTTGAAGCTTGCAGACTTTGGCCTTTACGTTGTATTCCTGGCCGTAGATTTTGACTTTGTCTAGCGAGCCATCAAGTAAAATCCGACCAAGCGTGTGGGGAGCTTGATAGCCAGCAAACAAGATCATCGTGTTCGGCTTTTCAATGTTGTTCTTCAAGTGGTGCAAGATTCGACCCGCTTCACACATTCCAGACGCGCTGATGATGATGCATGGCTCGTTGGAACTGTTGAGCGCCTTAGATTCATTGACATGGCGAATGTAATGAAGGTCGCCAAAGTCGAGTGGGTCTTCGTCTTCTTCGGAGAGGATCGCATTGATCATGTCATCATCAAAGCATTCGACATGATCGCGAAAGATGTCAGTTGTATTGACGGCAAGCGGACTATCGACATGAACTTTCAGTGGTGGAAGTTCGCCCGCCTCAGCGAGGGAGTTCAGTCGATAAACGATTTCTTGTGTTCGCCCTACTGAGAAAGCTGGAATGATCAGTTTGCCTTTTTCTTTATAAACCGTTTCGGCGGCTTCTTTCAAAGTCTTACGCGCGTCGCCACCTTCGGGGTGAACCCGATCGCCGTAGGTCGCTTCCATGATCAAGTAGTCAGCACCGGGCACGGTTACTGGATCACGAAGAATTGGCATGTCGGGCCGACCGACGTCTCCGCTGAATACGATTCGTGTTGGCTCGCCTCCAGGTTCTTCGGGATCAAGATTGACTTCGACAAT
>CAYMFZ010000531.1:0-4403 GCA_964389585.1 uncultured Pirellulaceae bacterium
CTTTGCGCCAGTTGGTTTCGATCGACTTTCAGCTGACTTGCCCGTTGTTCCGCGATATGAAAGACACCAGTTCACCAGCCCGATTGACCAGCTCGGTTTACTCACTCAGTTTGCTCAACTCGGTTTGCTCAACTCGGTTTGCTCAAATCAGTTTTCGTGTCGACGGTGATCGCACACGACTGGCTTCAACGAGTGGCATTTTTTGAACCTGATTCGATGAGCGGAAAATGGGACTGGCTCCGTCACCAAAGAAACAAGCCCTATCAAAAGAGCTAGCCGACGGTGCCTGTCCCATTTCTCCGCGGTTTTCTTTTGCGACAGCCATGGTGTCAGGGTTAAATGCCTTAGAGCTGGCGGGATGGACTTGGATTTGCAGTAGATGTTTCCATCTTGTTTTTAGGAGTCTCTTGGTAGTTTTGGGCGTCGAAAAAGGTACAGGCACCAATGGGTTGCAGTTTCTGAGGGGTAGAGATCTTTTTCATTGGAGCCAGTCCCCTTTTCGACTTGAGCGAGTTCATAGCGTTTGCGATCACATGCGAGTTGTCCGCGCTCGCGATCGTTTATCAATCGCTTTGTCGACATTCGTCGTCGGTGCGTTTACTTTGCGCCAGTTGGTTTCGATCGACTTTCAGCTGACTTGCCCGTTGTTCCGCGAGATGAAAGACACCGGCTCGCCAGCCCTGTTGGCTCAACTCAATTTGCTCACTCGGTTTGCTCAACTCAGTTTGCTCAACTCAGTTCTCATGTCGATTGTGGTCGCACACGACTGGCTTCACCGAGTGGCATTGTTTGAACCTGATACGATGAGCGGAAAATGGGACTGGCTCCGTCACCAAAGAAACAAGCCCTATCAAAAGAGCTAGCCGACGGTGCCTGTCCCATTTCTCCGTGGCCGGGCGATGCGTTGCGTTTTGGGCGATGGGGTATAGCTTGACGGAGCGAAGTAAGTATCGCTTGACCTAAGAATCTCGCCTGCTTCAAAGCCGTTCATCAATCGCGGTTACGATTTCTTCTGGTGAAGCCATCCGCCCTACCCCTTTGGTTCGGCAACTCAACCAGCCTTCTTGTGGATCAATCATATGGACCCCGTCAGAAACCAATTGCTTTACGTTTCGTTGAACGGCGGCCTTTTCCCACATCTCGCAGTTCATCGCGGGAGCGACAATGACGGGGCTCGTAAAGCAAAGGTAAAGCGTGCTGAGCAAATCATCGGAAACCCCATTGGCAGCTTTCGCGAGAAAGTTTGCAGTCGCGGGGGCAACGCACAACAAGTCTGCCGAGCGGGCGAGTTCGATATGAGAGCCAAGCGGAAATTTCGGATCGTAGATATCAGTGACGACGCTTTGGCCAGTCAAAGCCGCGAAGGTTGCGGTGCCGACAAATTTTTGTGCCGAAGGAGTCATCACCGCGCGAACGTTGTATCCGTTTTGAGCAAGCTGACTGGTCAATGCCGCAGCTTTGAAAGCGGCGACGCCACCTGTCACGGCGATGATGATTTTTTTGTCAGGCATATTGCGTTGTTGGACGGCATCTTGTGATAGGTGTCGTTTCCTGCCGTCCCTTCAGGACTCGGTTCGTGGTTGGGTTCTGAACTTGGACTTGCATCCAAGGCTATCACTTGACGTCACGTTGGGGCTGCGAATTTTTGCCAAGGTTGTTCGTAGTACCGCCTTTAGGCGGAATCGAGCTGTGCAAATTCCGGCTAAAGCCGGTACTACAAACAACTTGGCGACGCCAATAAAACCGGCTGAAAAAAAATCACAGCTTCGTTGTGACTCAAGCGGAACAATCAGACTGATTTGAGCCGCACTCAAGCCGCAACTTTCCGGCACGCATCTCGAACGTGCCACCGCTTCGAAGTTAAGTTTACAGATCGTCCAAGTTCAACTCAGGCGTATCTTCAAAATCTGGCGAGCTGGCAAGTCCAACGTTCGACGATGTGTCCAGGTAGATTTTGTCTTGAAGAATCTCTTCCAAGACAATCGCCATCTTGTCCGTCAAGTTAGTGTCAACCAACGGGCGAGCACCTTGGTTCAGTTGAACCATTCGCTTTTGAATTAAAGTTGAAAGCTTAAAACGTCCGCCAACTTTACGAACAATTTCTTCTTCTTTTAACGCATCGTACATTCAGTTTTTCTCCGCTGTTTGCAACAACTTACAAATGTCATTGACGGTCTGTTCGACCGATTGATTGATAACGATATGACGATACATCGATGACGCATCGAGTTCCCGTTTGGCGACATCTAGTCGTCGCTTGAGAACGTCTTCGGATTCGGTTCCACGTCCACGCAACCGACGTTCGAGTTCTTCAAGGCTTCCGGGGTGAACAAAGATTGTGATTGCATCGGGGTAGTGTTTCAACACTTTTGCCGCACCCTCGACGTCTAACTCTAAGATTATCCATTTCCCCTGTTTTAGACCAGTGGTAACGGGGTCTCGCAACGTCCCGTACCAGTGCCCGTAGCCAAAAACTTCGCAGCATTCGAGGAATTCTCCGTTCTCACGATGTTTCTCGAACTGCTCATGGGACATGTAGCGGTAGCTGACTCCCTCGGTCTCGCCGGGTCTTTGGCTCCGGGTCGTAGCGGAAACACTTTCTTCAAGTGGCAACTCGCAGGTCGCGAAAAGCTGACGAAGGACCGTCGTTTTTCCGACACCAGAGGGACCTGAGATGATGACTACCTTGCCAGGATCGGAGTTGGTTTCAGATTTTGGATTTGAGTTTTCAGTTTCGATCATTTTGGAATCCTATTCGACGTTTTGCACCATCTCCCGGATTCGTTCGATGCAAGTCTTAATCTCCACGACGTGGTTGGCGATCTCGACGTCATTTGCTTTTGAGCCAATCGTGTTGGTCTCCCGGAGCATTTCCTGAACAAGGAAGTCCAGCTTTTTGCCGTTGCTGCTCTTGGCGTCAATGATTTTCTTAAATTGCTCGATGTGGCTTCCAAGCCGAACTGTCTCTTCGGCGATGTCACACTTCTCGGCAAACACGCCAACCTCCTTGACGATGTCGGCGGCTTGGATTTCGACGTCGTGAGTCTTGAGCAAGCCGTTGATCCGTTCGGTCATCCGCTTTGAATAGTTTTCAACAACTCGCGGCGCCAGCTTTTTGATCGACTCAAGTTGATCGGCAATGATGTTGCAGTTGGACGACATGTCTTTCCGCATCACTTCGCCCTCAAGCTTGCGCATCTCGTTGAGTTTAGCGAGAGCTTCCGTTGCAGCGGCTTTGGCGGCGGGCCAAACAATTGCGTTGGTGTCTTCGGAAACGTTGTCGGCAATAATCCCGGGAAGGGTCAACAAAGATTCGACGTTGACCGTTTGGCTTGAGCCAGCGACTTCTGACAATTGAAGCCAGTAAGATTTCAGCACTGCCTCATTGAGCTTGTAAAGATTCTCGCCACCGAGAAAGTGAGTTTTCACCCGCAAGTTGATGCTGCCGCGATTGACGTTTTTCTTGATCAGCGTTTCAAGTTTGGCTTCGTGAGCGGCGTCAAGATCGCAGTTGATGTTGGTCTTTAAAAAGCGATTGTTGACCGCCTTAATCTCGGCGACGACGCGGACCTGCTCGTTTTGAACTGACGACTGTCCGTGACCGGTCATGCTGAGTAACAAAATCGACTCCGAAATACTTGTGATTGAAAAAGCTTAAGATTCGGAGAAACCTCGCTTGATCGCGAAGTTTCTAATCGATGATTAAACGCGCTGGATGTGGAATCGCTCGAGGAATCGCTGAGGGCTAATCTTGGTTGAACCGAAATTGCTAGAAAAACGCTTACTGGCTAGTTGTCTTCTGACTCGGGCTGGTCACCTTCAGTCGATGCAGGTTCGTTGGCGTTTTCGTCTGAGGCTTCATTGGCTTCGTTGGAATCCTCAGTGCTTTCGCCTGCTTCGTCGGTTCCCTCGCTCGAGAATCCGTTTTCACCGAGTGAACTGTCACCTGATTCAGTATCCGCTTCAGCATCGCCCTCTTCGTCTTCAGCGCCACCCATCATGCTTGTAATCGTGGCTTCATCGTTTTTGGTTTGCTTTGGAGCGGGTGGAGGATTGAAAGCCGCGATAGTGACCATGCACAACATGATCCAAATCACGGCAGTCACGACGGTGATTTTGGTGAAAGCGTCTCCAGCTTTTGAGCCGAATGCGCTTTGTCCGCCCATACCACCAAGTGCACCCGTTAGGCCGCCACCTTTTCCGCGCTGAACCAAAATCAACAGCATGAGGAAAAGAGATGATCCAAACAGCAAGATTTCCATGAACAGAAGTGACAAATTCAATTCTGCGAGGAGACCAAGATTTTCAATGGAACACATTTGATTCAATAACATGATTGTTTTCTAACACGCGTGAGTGAGTTCGTTTATCGATGTAGACCTTTGTGAAGGTCTCAACGATAG
>CAYMFZ010000532.1:0-4396 GCA_964389585.1 uncultured Pirellulaceae bacterium
GTATCCCAGTTGGAACCCGTGTTCCAGTCGCCGGCACCACCCAACCAGGTAGCTTGTCCATCGGCTTGACCAGTAAATATTGCTGCCAGCAAACAGGTACCAACGATCGCAATTCCTTTCGCTGTAATACCAGTTTGATTCTTGGAAGTGTTTCGTCTCATGCTTTTTGTCTCGCTTTGGGTTTGCAAAGTTGCCGTCAAAGATCCACAAGCGTGAAACAGCAGAGTAGGGGCGCATGAAATTTTGGTTTTCTGCAACTTCGTTGAATGTCGAACAATCCAATGAAGTTCGAAAAAGATTCCCAAGGCTCGGAGTTAGTTGTTAAACTGGAACATAGGACTTTATCTTGGCGGATAAGTGAGGCGGGTTTGATGGGAGAGATTTCTGAAGTTCAATTGGACGATGTGCTTCCAATTGTCTACGACGAGTTAAGGAACGTTGCATCGCGTCTGATGTCGATCTAGCGCGCTGGCCATAGTATTCAGACGACTGAGTTGGTCCACGAAGCCTATATGCGCCTTGCGAAGATCGAGCAATTCGACTGGAACAATCAGCAACACATTTTGCGAATTGCCGTGGGTGTCATGCGGCACGTTTTGATTGATTACGCTCGCAAACGAAACGCGAAAAAACGCGACCCGCAGCAGCTCTTTTTGCTTTGCCCCAACGCGGGTTTCGAAAACTCGATTGAGCCACCCCCTTCGTTAGATCTGTTGGCGCTTGATGAAGCGTTGACTCAATTGCGGAAACTCGACGAACGAAAGGCCGACATTGTCGAGCTGCGATATTTCGGCGGACAGAGCATTGAGAAAACGGCAGAGGTACTTGAGGTTTCCGTCGCAACGGTCAAACGTGACTGGGCGCTGGCGAAGGCCTGGATGTACCGAGAACTGAATGAAGAATCTATTCAATGTTGAATTGAACTCATGGATAAACAACTTTGGCAAAACGTAGAAGACCTCTTCCACAAGGCGTTGCAGGTTGAAGACTCCAAGCGAACGCAGTTTGTAAAAGAGCGCGCCCCCGAAGATCGACAACTTCAATTTGAAGTTCTCACACTCCTCAAAAGCCACGAATCCGAAAGCGACTTTCTTGAGCAGGCTGCCAATCCCGATTGGTCAGACTCACTCAAAAAAATCACAAATGAGTTTGAAAGTGGAGCGCTGGTTCCAGCGAACGGATCTTCCAATCCATTAACGGGCTCGAAGTCCGCGCCCACAGAAAACAACGCTTGTCAGCAAACAAAATCTCAAGCCGGAAGCCACTTTCCCAACACTTTTGAAATTGGGATTTCGAAACGGATTGAAGACAGCCACGCGGATCTTGTGGTCAAGAAAGTGATCAACCGCGGTGGCATGGGAACGGTCCTTCGTGTCTATCAACGCAAACTTGATCGAGACGTGGCGGTTAAAGTTCTTTCCGTTGATCAAGTTGATGACGTGATGCGACGCCGATTCGTCCGTGAATCCAAAGCCGCCGCACAAGTCAAGAACGATCATGTGGTCGGCATTCATGAAGTCTGCAACGATCCAGAGTTGCCGTTTTTGGTGATGGAGCTAATCGATGGACCGTCGTTAAAACGTTATATCGAACTTGAGAATGGTTTGCCTCCAACAACCGCTGCAGAATTCGCCCGACAAATCGCGATCGGCCTCGCCGCAGCTCATGAACGACACTTGATTCATCGTGACATTAAGCCTGCGAATGTTTTGCTTGAACCGTATACGCCCAAGCTAAATGAAAATTTTCAAACTGGTTATCGCGCGAAGATTATTGATTTTGGATTGGCCCGCGACGAAGACAACCCAACCGGTGAAACCCAGGATCAACTCTTTGCCGGAACGCTCTATTACATGAGCCCCGAGCAGCTGGCCAAACCTGACAACGTCGATCATCGAAGCGACATTTACAGTCTCGGTGTGACGCTGTATCAGATGCTCACAGGCGAAGCACCGTTTCGTGGTGCGCCGCACATGGTGATGCGGAAGATTGAACTCACCGATCCAACGTCGCCACGTCGACTTGATGATCGGATCCCGCGAGACCTCGAGAGTGTCTGCAAAAAGGCGATGGCCAAGGACCCCAGTCGACGTTACCAAACTGCTCAGACTTTTGCCGACGATCTGGCTCGTTTCCTGGAAGGCCTCCCAACGGAAGCTCGACCAATTACGACTTCTGAAAAACTTGGCCGCTGGATTGCGAGGAACAAACGCGTGTCCGCGTTCGCAGGTTTGGCTGCCAGCCTGCTTGTGTTGCTGACCATTGGATCATTGATATTCGCCTTTACGGTCAATCACAAAGATCAACAAATCGACGCACAGGGCTCAACCATTTCAAACTTGGATCGCACGATCAATCTACAGCGTGACCAAACGGTTGAAATCCAAGTTCAGCGTGTGCTGGACGCCGAGGCAAGCGCACTTCCATTTGCGATTGCCGATTTGGATTTGAATCACGAAGACACCCTGGTTCAGTTTCGATCAGCGTTCGAATCGCCTGACAACGATACGAATCGGCGCTTCAACGCGGCTGTCGTGCTTTCTCAAGCTGGCTCAACGCAAACCGATTTTATTCTTGAACACCTGGACCAACTTTATGTGACGCCAGATGTTTTTGCCGCGACCATAACTGCCTTGCAACGCGATCCGGACGCGGTGGCGAAGCTGAGTGATTCGATTGGTGATTTAGATCGTTTGCAAAAGAAAGAGTTGGAGAATTACTCAAAACGAATTATCCTCTCCGCCCACTTGGGAGACTTTGGACCCTGGATTCGGGCGTTAGACAACAAACTAGATCTCTCGGTCAACACGGAGATTGTTCATACGTTTCGCAATTGGCATGGTGATTTGGTTAGTCTTTGCGAAGCCATCGAAAATCAACCGAACGAACAACTGAAGTGGGCAATCTGCCAAGCGATTTATTTGGTCGATCGACGATCGTTTAACCAACACACTTTCGAGAAACTGGTTGAGGTTTTCGAACGCCAAGTCGACCGCGCGTCTGACTTCGTTGGCTACACCAGCGCACAACAGCTCTTGAAAAAGTGGGACATCACTCCGGCGTCTCGAAAAACTGGCCCCAACGACCAATGGTACGAACGGGACAACGGAATTCGGATGGTGAAGATCGACCCTTCGACGTCGCGAATGGGGCGACTGGAACGAATCAAAAAGTTCATTGGATTCCCACCACACGATGTCACGATCACCCGCCCGTTCTATATCGCGGACGCCGAAGTTACCGTTGCCCAGTATCAAGAATTTCTTAGGGACAAAAATTATCCCAGCGACAAAAAGCCTGTCGACTGTTTGTTTTGGAGCCACTCAATCGCGACAAGTCCAACTCTCAATCACCCTGTTCAGACAGTTAGCTGGTACGACGCGGCTATGTTTTGCAATTGGTTAAGCGAAAAAGAAGGGCTCACGCCAGCGTACAAACGATCCGGAAACGATTTCGAAAGAGTCATCTATTTGGTCCGGGATAACCAATCATATGAAACCGAACATTGGGAATTTGAAGATCAAGCGAATGGTTATCGCATGCCACATGAACATGAATTTGGACTCGCAACTCGGGCAGGTTCTCAGTCCAAATTTTTCTACGGTTCTCAAACTGAATTCTTCGATCATTACGGCCTGAGTTCGAACAACACGCGTTTGGCTTCATCTCCAGTTCGCTCACGACTACCAAATCAGTTTGGACTTTACGACTTACATGGTAACTTTTGGGAGTGGTGTAACGATTGGTTTTCGCATCTCGATGAAAGTCATTTGACTGATCCCATCGGGCCAATCGTTCCAGATCCAGAACCGAACCCATTTGGTCGTTCCATTAGGGGCGGGGGCGTTGGATCAGCATCGGGCGATACCGACTCAGATGCTCGCGGTGCAGAACCGCCGCACAATCGACATGAAAACTTAACCTTTCGCGTCGCACGTTACGCAGAGCTTACTCAGTAAAATAGTGGAGACGTTATGTTCGCTCATGCTGCGCTAAAGTTTTTGACACTCTTGTTGGCGGTCATTGGATTCAATTCAAAGACAACTTCGACGCAGGCCCAAGAAAGAAAGCCGATTGTCGCGGTTGCCCCACCCAACACAAAACAAGTCGGAACCGCGATTGGAGGTGCCTACTTTGTTGACAGCGACCTCGCTCTCTCGGCAGAAAAAATTCGAACTCAAATTGTCGAAGCCCGCAAACAAAAGAAAGTATCCAACGCGCAGATTGAACAACTCGAAGCCGATCTGAAACATGCTGAGTCTCAGATTGATCAAGAAAAGCAATTGGTCGCGGCGATTAAGACCCATCAGAAATCAGTCGAACAAATCTTTGATCTTGGTGACGAGAAACGAGTTATTCTTGTAGGCGACAACGTTCGCATTCGAAGCTGGAAAGG
>CAYMFZ010000533.1:0-3442 GCA_964389585.1 uncultured Pirellulaceae bacterium
CGCCATTCTATTTTATTCTCAATCCGAGATGATAAATTCACAGCCTCTCCGTGAAATAGCGCCAAACCTGATGCGAAGCGAAGGTTTCAATAACCGAAATCCAAGTGGCTTAGCTAAAAATTACTGATGAAGATCGCCTGACCATCAGCCTAAATCGGAGCCCTCATCAGCCAACCTCGCTACGCTCGGAGATGACGCTCGTTCACGGAGTGAACGGCCACAATAAGCACCACTAAAACAGAAACAAATAAACACCACTAGAACAGCCACAAAAAAAACACCACTTACTAAGTGGTGCTTTAAGAATGTTGCCGCAAGTTCGCTTGCTAAAAATCCCTGTTTGTCGGTGCGGGCATTCGAACTCAACTGGAACAATTCATTTATTAAATCGTTCGCGACTTGAACTTCGTTTTGCGACCTGAACTACGAATCCTTTGAAGAATCATCTTCACTTTCCGATTCCGGCTTTGCCGATTCAGAATCAGTCGATTCCAGATCAGCCTTTGCTTCTTTCACAGGCTTTTCCGCAGGAGAAGTTTCTGAACCTGGAGCGTTCGCGGCATCAGAAGACGGATTCGCTGGATCAGAAGCTTCTTCTTCATCATCCCCCAGCTCATCGCGTGGTACTCGAGCGATCACGGCAAGCGAATCGTCATCACTCAATCCCATAATTCGAACACCCTGAGAGTTGCGACCGATGGTGCTGACATCCGCACACTTGATGCGTTGAATTTTTCCTCGAGACGTCATCAGCAACAGCTCATCATCATCGTTAACCGCTTTGATGCCGATGACTTTTCCGTTTCGCTCAGTCGTCTTGATGTCGCGAAGTCCTTTGCCGCCTCGATTCTGAGTGCGGTAACGGCTGCCGCTACTGACATCATCATCGCCAGCGTCCTCGTCATCCGAGTTTGGACCAAACGTTGTTCGTTTGCCATAACCTTTTTCACAAGCCGTCAACAAAGTCGCGTCAGGATCGGCGACCACGATTCCAACCACCTTGTCGCCTTCGGAAAGCGAGATGCCTTTCACGCCGCTTGTGTTTCGGCCCATTGGGCGAGCATCGGATTCACGGAAACGAATCGCCATACCCGCCTCGGTTGAAATCACCAACTCGTCGCCAGTTTTGGTTACAAGAACGTCAATGATTTCGTCGCCATCACGCAGCTTGATCGCGATGATGCCGGTCTTCAGTGGCTTTTTGTAAGCCGACAACGAAGTCTTTTTGACCAAACCATTTTTGGTTGCCATAACAAGGAAGTGATCTTCTAGCAAGAAATCGCCTTCTTTGACCGCACGACAAGACGCAACGGACTCACCTTCGTCTAACGACAAGAAGTTTACAATCGCACGGCCACGGCTTTCGCGGCTGAGTTGAGGCAAGCGATGAACTTTGCGGCGATAAACCGTTCCTGTTGTCGTAAAGAACAACAGGTAATCATGCGTACTGGCCGCAAACACGTGTTCGATCGGATCTTCATCTTCGGATTTCGCGCCTTTGATACCTTTGCCGCCCCGACGCTGAGCCCTATAAGTGCTAACAGGCGTTCGCTTGATGTAGCCACGGTGGCTAATCGAAACGACCATGTTTTCTTCTTCGATCAAGTCCTCAAGGTCGATGTCCCCATATTCCTCGCGAGATAAGACCGTTCGCCGCTCATCCGCGTACTTGCGTCTGATCTCAGCAAGGTCTTCCGAAATGATCTGATTGACATTCGCATCATCAGAAAGGATCCGCAAATATTCCGTGATCTCTTCGAGCAACTTCGCATGTTGTCCGCCAAGTTTTTCTTGCTCAAGATTGACCAACTGGCCCAGTGTCATTCGGAGAATCGCGTCGGCCTGAATGCCCGTCAAGTGATAGACGTTCGACTCACCTCGCTCCTCTTGGAAGACCTTGAAACCCTGTTCGCCGAGAGCCCGCTGCATCATCGACGCAGGGCATTCGATTCCCATCAACCCGGATTTCGCTTCGGCTTGAGTTTTTGAGCTGCGAATGATCTTGATGATTTGATCGATGTCAGCCAGAGCAAGCAGCAAACCTTCGATCGTATGCTTTTGCTTACGAGCGCGACTCAGCAAAAATTGAGTCCGACGGCGAATGACTTGAACGCGATGTCGCAGGAACTCGGTGAGGAAATCCTTAATCGTCAATTCACGCGGCTTACCATCGACCAACGCCATGAAGTTCATGGAGAACGACGTTTGTAGTGGCGAGAACTTGTAAAGCTGATTCAACACGACATCGGGATCGGCGTCGCTTTTGATTTCGATTTCAAGCTTCACAGGCTCCTTAAGATCACTCAGATCTTTAATGCCCGAGATACCTGGAACCTTGTCTGTTTTTACGAGTGTTGCGATCTTGTCGACAACACCGTCGCGGGTTTGCTGGTAAGGCAACTCCGAGACAACGATTTTGAAACGGTTCTTCTTTTTTGGGATCGGAACAATTTCACATTTCGAGCGAACGGTGATCGTACTACGACCCGTGCGATACGCTTTCATGATTCCGGAGATGCCGCAAATGATGCCGCCGGTTGGAAAGTCCGGACCGGGCAAGACCGCCATGATTTCACTGATCGTACATTCAGGATTCTGAATCACGATTTGCAGCGCATCGCAGACTTCGCCAAGATTATGAGGCGGGATTGATGTCGCCATACTGACCGCGATACCGCTTGAGCCATTGACCAACAAGTTCGGAAACTTGCTGGGCAAGACTGATGGCTCCATTCGCCGCTCGTCATAGGTCGGAGTGAAGTCAACGGTGTCGAGCTTTAAGTCTTCGAGCATCAACGCCGCGACGGGCGACATGCGTGCTTCGGTATATCGCATCGCAGCCGGCGGAAGCCCAGCGATCGAACCAAAGTTACCCTGCTTGTCGACTAAGACATGACGCATGTTCCATTCCTGGGCCATCCGCACAAGCGTTGGATAAACGATACTTTCACCGTGAGGGTGATAGTTACCGCTGGTGTCGCCTGAAATTTTCGCGCATTTGACGCGGGAGGAGCCCGGCGTCAAATTGAGATCATTCATCGCCACAAGGATTCGGCGCTGCGACGGCTTAAGCCCATCACGAACGTCCGGCAACGCGCGAGAAACAATTACGCTCATGGCGTAAGTCAGATAGCTGCTCTTCAGCTCATCTTCGATTGGCATTTCGAGATAGGTCTCATTGGCGTTTAAGCCACCGCCGCCCCCATCATTCCCATCACAGCACTTCGAATCGGTGAAGCGTTTGCAATGTTTTCTGCGTTGACGTCCAAGGAGGTTACTTTCTGAATCATGCCCCCTCGCTCAAATCGTTCAATCATTTTGAGGCCTGGACTGCTTTCCAGGAACTTATTGCGAGATACAGCGGCCATGCCCATCATAGAACTTGCAGCCTGCTGGAATGCAGGTCGCATTTTTACGATTAAGCGATCTTCGTGGTATTTTT
>CAYMFZ010000533.1:3452-4395 GCA_964389585.1 uncultured Pirellulaceae bacterium
CTCTTCAGCTCATCTTCGATTGGCATTTCGAGATAGGTCTCATTGGCGTTTAAACCACCGCCGCCCCCATCATTCCCATCACCAGTTCCGTTGTCATCATCTGGTTCTTGCGAGTCAGTCGACAATTTCTCCGCCTTTCAACTTTTTATGTGACCCGTGGATGGACAATTGCTGGAAGAAAAAACAAGTGCGATTGAACACAGTTTTGCAATCAGCTTTCACGTTTTCAAACTGCCATTCAAAAGCCGTATTTTGCAAATCTTGCACGACCCTAAACCACGACAATCAAACGCAAAAAATCCACGTTTTTGAAACAGCTTAAAAAAGGCAAAAACCCTTGGAAAACCGCTGTTTTCGGCACTCTAAATTCGAGCGTTTTCGTTACCCGAATTCTACCAAAATCACCCCGTTTTCACAACGCGCCAAACTCGCTTTTGAAGCCTAAAAAAACAAACAAGAAACGGTGCTTTCAAGGGCTCTAAAGCGCCGATTTAACCAACTGCTGGCGCCCGAAAACTTGACGCTATATACCCCGGCGACCAACAATGAAGACCTAAGCTCTTTGGGCACACAGGAACTGGCATGGCCAAGTTGAATCCGCAACGCATCAGCCTCGATCGAACGCTTCTCGATCGCTTGGATCAACTGAATGATTCGGCAACGCTCCCCAAGCCGATTTCTTCGTTTCGTCTTGAAAACTCGACTGGTGAAATCAACGAGCCGATTCAACGCATTCCTTCGATTTGCCTCGATGGCTCTTCTCAAGTTGAATCAGCTGTTTCACCTTCGCCAGATTTCCTCGAATCTGGCGTTGCCGACATCTCACAAACGTCAATCCATCGAGTTAAATGTGATGATGGGGATATCTGGCTGAGTGGAACTTCGCTGCTATGTAGCTGTCCAGACTGCACCGCTCCCATGACGGTTCGAATCTGGCTACGTT
>CAYMFZ010000534.1:0-4375 GCA_964389585.1 uncultured Pirellulaceae bacterium
TAGGCGCTAGCCTCGGGCCGGCGCGACGAGCGACTTGTTTCGCCGCTGGTTGCTCCCTGGATAATTACTCCAACCAAGTCTTCAAACGTAAACCAACAAAAGGTCGCTCATCAAAATCCCCTCGCGATTTACTCAATCGGCTTCACTAAGAAAATCGTTTCTGGCTTCAATATCGTCTCAAAAAATGGAGTTATTGATTTAGGGTCTTTGATCAAAATCACGCCCGCGTTTTCAGCGAGACGATTCTTGATTTCAGCTTGATCCATTTCTTTCCCGACAACGGAAAAGCATTTAATCTCCGCGAGAGGAATTCCTTCTTTCAATTCCTCTTCTTTTGTTTCGGTCTCGCCGCGCACAACATTAACGGTACGCATTCGCCGAACTTTTTTCATTACCGTCGTGTTGCGACCGTCTACTACTTCCGCATGTGGAACTTGGACGTCATAGGGAACCTGGATTGTCTTCGTTTCTCGTTTGGGCGCGGCTGGCTTCTTTGGCTCTTTAGCGATCCGCTTTTCATATTCCGCTTGCTCCTCCGCATTACGCGGACGAATTCGCGTCACTGGAACCGTTCGAGTCCGCGTTTCCATGCGCGTTCTTGTCACAACTTTTCCATTAACGTTTTCAGTGTAAGGAACTGCGACGGTGTAATTTTGGGTTACATTTTCGGTGTACGGGATTCCTGCAGATTCATCTGGCGCAGCGGGAGGCAGTGCCTGTTGATTTGGAATCGACCGAACAATTTGAACTTTCCCATCTTCATCAATACGCGCCACCGCAAACGTAAACGTAGGAATCGCATTCGGATCGGCTGCCATTAAGATCTTGTCGGTTTCGGTTTCCGATTGCATGGGAGGTTCGAGGTCGAACGTCGATTGAGCAACCGCAAAGTCGCTGATCAAAAACGCGAGAGAAAGGCAAATCAGCAAACGTGAACAAGTTTTGAATCTGCAAACTGACATAGGACATCCTGTGGAAAAGTGTTTCACTCTTGAAAAGAGCCCTTGGCCCCGGCTGCATTTCAAAATGCTCGCTAGGCTCAAATTTAAGACCGCCAAGGACGAATGTCAAAACTTCGCGTAGCTTAACACCGAATGCGAAACTTTAAGGGAAACGCTATCTCGAAGCGTTTCCGCAAATTCGAAGTATTTGTCAATTTTACCGACGAGTTTCAATCTGCGAATCGCCAATTCGTCTTGAAGTCCGGCGACAGTTTTTGATTTGTAAAACGAGCTCGAATCATTTCGATCGGAATCGAATTCTGCTGCGTACCCCCAACCTCTTCTCAAGAAGCAAAGCACACAACGGAGTTTTCGTTATCGAAACATTAGTGTTTGTTTAGCGAAGACTGGCGTTCCGATGTAGGACAATCTGCTTGCATTTCATTGTTAGAAAAAACTTTTAAAAAATGCTTGCCCCCCCCCCCTCGTTTAGCTGTAGGATCAAACATGACTGGTAACGCAGTCCCTTTTCATAACTAGTCTAAGAGACAATGGTCATGTCATTTTCCCGGCTGCCAAAAAGAGCTCGACTCTTAAGCACCTTTGTGTTGTTAATGTCGAGTTTTCATTTAGTTAATACTGCCACCGCCCAAGACGCTGGACAAGACATTGATGTTGATGGAACGACATCGCAACAAAAGGAAGACGTAACAACGATTGAATCGGTTGCTCAATTTCAAGAAGCTGGTAAATCACTTGGCACTCTTGGGACGACGATTCATTTGGGGGATCTGAATGCAGGGGAAATGTACCAACTGAATTTGAAATTGCTCAACCAGACTGATGTTCCGATGGTAATGAAATCAACGAAGTCAAATTGCTCATGCGTCACGTCTCAGTTTCCTGCAGGAGTGTTAGAACCGGATGGAAATTGCGTGGGGCAAATCAAATTTAGAGTTCCAGAAGAATCCACTTCAGGAGAATTCCATGGTCGTTTAGAGTTTTTCGACGCCCCGTCCGCCCGTCCAACAGGTGCTTTGAATTTCAAAGGCAAGATCAAAGGCAGCTTGCGAATCGAAGGATCAATGCACGTCTTTGAGCTTCAGAACGAGATTGGAGAATGGCATATTCCAATTAGCTACACACCTCCAATTACGCATCGCTCGTTAAAGATTAGTAATGCTTCCGGAATGGACGCTGCACAGTTTGAACTAGTTGAATCTGAATCGAAGTCATTCATTCGCGTTTCCGCATCCAAGAAACTGATTCCGCTAGATGGTGTCGTGGGCACCATCGAGGTTCAAGATACACAAACTAACAAGAATCGAAGCGTTGGAGTTAGTCTTTACCACGAACCGCCCATCAAGCTCAGCCCACATAGCCTCCGCTTTATTCGTCGTGCGAATGAGAATAGATATTCCGCGTTCGCAATGCTTCAAGTTTCTGAATCGCAAGTCAGAACACCGCCAAAGGGAGAGGATAAAAAATCACCCACACTCGCTGCGCTTATAAGCGGAGTACATTTAACGATTAATAACAATCCAGTTAACGTAACAGCTGAACGAATTGGAAGCAGCAACGTGATCAAGTTGACTGCTCGATGCTCAGAACAGTTCTTACGAGATGAATTTGACAAGCCAGATTCTACGGACGAATCGAATGACGTTGGTCTTGAAAAAGTAAAACCAACAGCCATTTGGAATATCCAAACAGCGAAGTCAAGCTTTGAAATTAAAGGAGGAGTCCATGTCGTCTTTTCAGGAGAGTAAAATGAGAATTTGTATGTTCACCTTGATTGGAATCCTGTACTTGTCAGGAACCAGTTTTTCACAACTCGTGATGACTGATGATGAGCCGCCAATTGTTCCAGATGGCACGATTGGATGTTTTACAGAAGTGAACATTCTATGCTCAGATGCACCGAGCAGACCCAGTTTGACTTTGTGTGGTGAGCGAAAGTGTATTATCGAAGTAACCATAGATGAAGATACGGGTTTGATTTCGAAAAGTTGGGTATGCCCTGTCCCAAGGGAATTTTCCGTAGGCGTGTTCGCGTACCCTCGAATTAAATCAGCTGCGAATGGAGCTGCCGGTCGCACAGAATTTTTTAACTACACCAAGACCTGTGGAATCGAAACGCCGTGCAAATGCCCGGATACGCAACCGCCATCGTTCCAATTGCCAGCAAGCTCAATTCCGAATTGTTCCGCCCTCTACTCTAACGCAGGCCCCGGATTCACCGTCGAGGCTCAGTTAACGATGGGACCAAACTGCTTGGGAACCGGAGGAGATGGACCGCCAGAACCACCTTCAACCAACAATAAACCGTAGTGCGATGGAGTAACTAAAGGCGTTGCCGACATGATCATATCCTTTTGGTAGCGTCTTGTCTTTTTTCTGTGGAGCTTGGTGATGCTGAAACACTCAATTTGTTTGTTTGTCTTTTTAGTTTTGATTTGTAACGAGCATGACATTGCATTTGCCACCCAAGAGACTGATACAACGAAAACTCAAGACTCAGCATGGGATCCGAAATGTAAAGAGTTGTATGGATACTTCGAGGCCGCATTTGCCAATGCCAGCGCTATCCGCTCGTTCGATTGCCTGATTCATTTTCGAGACGATTACGACTCGGTCGCCAAAAATCCGAAAAAGTTAAATTTGAACGGTGCGATCACGAAAAACATCGTCTGGCAAAGACTTAGGGTTGACTTGGATAAGCAACGGGCTTCGATTTCTCGACGTCGTCATTTTGAATCAACTGATTTGTCATTGCCCGACCCAAAAACAGGTAAACCCGGACTTCAGTCGGTGGTTCGATTTTCGTGGGGTACTTGCGTAAACGGTCAGACTGATCAACTTTTTCAATATAGGAACGGAAGCTTGACTGAAGAGGTCGCTGGCGATTACACCCTCGAACAACAGATGGTCAAGCACGGCATTCCGGATCCGAGAGGCCTAGGATGGTCTGGTGTGCTGAATGGTTCGACTTATTCAGATTTTAAAGTTTGGACAACTGCTGCCAAAGCAGGACATCATCTGTTGGAACTTAGAGGTTCATCTAACAAGCTTCTTAAGATTCGAAAATACACCAGCCCTAAAAAAGAAACGGCCAAATACTACACCGATTTTGAACTCGACCCGAACACCAATAACATCCACCGTTCTCATTCGTTCGAGATCGATCCCAATGAAACCCGCAGAATTACGATTACCAACGACTTTCGCACAGAGTGGATCGAAATGAACGGCGTTCAATTGCCCTCAAAAGTGACCGTCACTGGACTTGATCCGCGGAGAATTGGGAGAGCCGACAAGCATCAATGGGGCCGAATTCGCAAGGTGTATACATTCCATTGGTTTTCAGTGAACGAGATCATTGAAGACTCTGCATTTGACGGCTCGGAGTTTGAGGACGAAACTCGATTCAATGG
>CAYMFZ010000535.1:0-4364 GCA_964389585.1 uncultured Pirellulaceae bacterium
TCGCTTCGCATCAGGTTTGGCGCTATTTCACGGAGTGAAATGCCACAATGAAAGAATGCCACAATGAAAGGGTGCCACAATGAAAGGATGCCACAATGAAAGATGCCACAATGAAGTAATCTACAAGGGATGGTTCGCAATGAGAACGTTTCGCAACGAAGAAGTTTCGTTTCAGGCAAGTTTTCAGATTGAACTCAGAAGCCAATTTGGATTAACCGCCTGTGGTTTCGCTAACCCATTGACGATAGCTCGCGCTTGAGTTGGAAACTTCAACGCCAACGATTTGCGGAACATCGTAGTGATGAAGCCTCATGATTTCGGCTTTGACGCGCTGAAAA
Organism: uncultured Pirellulaceae bacterium; assembly: GCA_964389585.1. Lineage (GTDB taxonomy): Bacteria > Planctomycetota > Planctomycetia > Pirellulales > Pirellulaceae > Mariniblastus. Next base: position 339 of record CAYMFZ010000535.1, read on the forward strand.
AGTTTCGCTTGCGTTTTGATCGTGCACGTCCATTCAGCTGTCGATTCAGTATTGCCTTGCCAAGTGTAAAAACTTGTGATGGGTCCGCTGATTTGGCAGCATGCAGCCAGTTTCGATTCCACCAGATGTCGAGCGATGGATTCGAGTTCGTCGCGGTCGTCGCTTGTTGTCGTGATGACGATTAATTTGATCTCAGTCATTATGCGTCTATCGCATTCACGTAGCAGTATTCGAAAAGCGACCTCCACTCGGCGGCGGCAATTCGTTGAACCGCGTCTTTCTTTGAATCGTCCCTGTGGGCTGACTGACATTGGTCAACGAAATCGTACGGATCGAAAACTTGATCCTCTAACATCGATTCAAAGATCGGATGGGGCCCTACATTGCGGTACCAATACTTGCTATTGCCAAAATCGCCTTCAAGTCGATGCATAATGCCATGCCAATAACTTCCTTCACGCGAGTGAATGTCTTGACTGATTTCGTGTGAGGCGTCCAGGAAATTGTGGAGCAACCAAAGCCCCGAATGGCAACAGGCGGCCATTTCTTCGTCACGGACCTCGACTTCGAAAAGATCGTGGGGACTTAAACCTGCTAGTGTCGTTTCGACTTCGTGGTTCGGGCCTCCAATGGTGAAATTTTCGAAAGCGTCCGACGTAACGAGTTCGGTGAGTGACTTTGGCAAGTCAACAGAAAGTTCAAAACTCAAAGCGATTCCGATACGATTTGAAGGGGAAAAACCTGAAAGAAAGTAGCTATCAGTCTAAATGATAGCAACTTGAACCGTCGAGCGCCTTGAACTTGCAGGAAGTGAACGCGATCCAACGTTTTGATGGTGTTGGGGGCGACCGCCTGGTCAAAGATCATTCATTCACAACTCGAAAAACGCGATTCGTTTGGGGGCGTCGTTCGCTGAAAAAGAGGTTCGTAGTAACCCGATTCATCGGGTCGCCGTGCTGTTGAACGCAATTTGGAATAGCAAATCGCCGTGCTAGCAAAGAATGAATCAGTCATTCTCCAACGCTCAAAGCTGCAGAAATACCGCGTCCACAAACGGTTTGTGATTGTTGGATTGCCAAGATCTGTCGCAAACGAGAATTAGTCTTCACGGTTACGAAGCAGTTCTACCCGAAGGTCTACTACAGCGCTACATCTTGGATTTAGAGTTAATTCGTAGTGGATGAGGTTACGAATCCTTTTGGTTTTCATCAGTTCTGGGACTCGTAACCTCGTCCTCTACGTTCAATCCCGATCTCTACGTCTGACAAACCACTCGTCTAAGGCGAGTTTCGTCTTTTGAATCTCAAACGCGGCGAGGGTTCGTCATGCTAAGAACCTTCGGAAATCCCGCTATTTCTGGCTTGTTGCCCCTTCGTGCCGCTCCTATACTCCCGCACCGAAAATGCGTTTGGGTCACGGAAGATCCAGATCAGTTCGTATCATTTTCATCGACTAACGGTTCAAACGACTTGAGCTTGTCTCGCCAAAAAAGGAAACGAGAAGTCGCGTGCGCGATCGCAGCGCGATGTTTGCGCGCGACGCTGTTGTTGATATTTGCGCTTTCTATATTGCAAGCGAGCAGCCTGCTGGCCCAAGTCACTTTTCCGCGTCCGGACACTTCGACATCGATAGGTGTTTCATCAAATCACGTCACGCGATGGAAAGAGGGCTTGTACGAAGTCCTTCATCTTTCTGGTGATGTTCGAATCAGCCAATATCCGATTTCGGCGTCTGCTGACGAGGCGATTGTCTGGGTAGAAACTCCAACCGAATCGGCGGGAGTCGAACACAAAATCATTGTCTATCTCGAAGGCAACGCTCAAGTTGCTTTTGGCACCGACACGACGGATCGAATCGTGGACTCCCAATGGTTGGGAAGATTCTTCACACGAGGAACCGTTGACCTCAAGCAAGCGACTCATCCCTTGGGTGATCAGATGCCGCCCGCAATTTTTTCTCGAGCACAATCCGCTCTAGCGAGCGGTGCAAACTCAAGCGTCCAACAGACTGGATTCGTGAACCCGCTTGCTTCTCCTCAGCAATCGGTCGTTGTCTCGCCTCAGACTGGTCAAATTCAGCGGGTCGACTCCACTCCCACCTTTCAGCCGCCGCAGAATTTCTCTGGCATGGGCAATCAGTCAGTGGTTGAAGGACAAATGGATTTGTCCAACGGAAACACATTTCAAAATGGCGCGAATCCGACTCCAACGCGGTCATCGCCATTCTCAATTAACATGACCGCTCGCGATTCAAGCGTCAGTCCCAACATGCAAACGCTTCCAAATCCGAACAATCCGGATGAAATTGTGACCACCGTTGTTGGTGGACTTCGGTTGGTGATTGACAGTGAAGCTCTTGCCAACGCGCCCCAGTTTGCAGGCGATGCCGATCGAAAACTTTACATCGTTGCTGACAACATGGTTCAGTGGCAATCGAAGTTGCCAGACGGATCCAAGCGAAATCAGCTTTACCTCGAAGGCAACGTTGTGTTTGCCAAGGGCAGTCGCGAGATCTATTCGGAGCGAATGTACTACGACGTCGAAGCCCAACAGGGGACGATCCTTAAGGCCGAAGTCATCACGACGATTCCAGAATACGAAGGCTCGGTTCGATTGAAATCAGAAGTCATTCAGCAATACGACGAGAACAACCTTCAAGCATTTGGTTCCGCATTCACCACGAGTCGGTTGGGCGTTCCTCGATATTGGCTGCAATCCGAAAGCGTTGGAATTACTCGCAGCGCGATTCCCAGTTTCGACTCGATTACTGGAGCGGCTGAAACAGAAGACGAATTCACGGTTGACGCCCAACAAAATCGTGTTTACCTCGCCGGCGTTCCAGTTTTTGCTTGGCCTCGTTTGAAAACCAGTCTCAGCGATCCGACTTTGTATCTCGATCGCTTGGGCGTTAACAACGATCGAATTTTTGGTTTCCAATTGACGACTGGCTGGAATATGTACCAGTTGTTGGGACTTGATCGTCCACCAGAAGGAACCAAATGGATCGGCTTGCTGGACTATTTGAGTGAGCGAGGTGTGGGCGTTGGTTCGGAGTTTGACTACGAACTTGATTCGCTGTTTGGTGTTCAAGGAAAAGCGAGAGGTGAATACAAGAGTTGGTTCATCAACGACAAAGGTCTGGACTTTCTGGGGCTTGATCGACGGGATCTCGTTCCCGAAGAAGATTGGCGCGGACGAATCTCGGCAAGACATCGGCACGATTTTTCGCCAGGCTATAAGCTCCGGGCTGAAATCGGATACATCTCCGATCGAAACTTTCTCGAACAATATTACGAGCGCGAGTGGGATACTGACAAAGATCAAACGACAGGATTCTGGTTGGAGCAAAACTCCGGAACGCAGTCGAACAATCTGACTCTGGATCTTCACGTTAATGACTTTTTCACGCAGACCAGTGGTGGGCGATTCGAGCAATTCGTCTTGGGGCAACCAGTTTTCAACAACCGCGCGATTTGGCACAGCCGCTCACAAGCCGGTTATGTCCGGATGCGACAGGCCGAGCAACCACTCAATGCAAGTGAGTTGGCAAAGTTTGATCCGTTGGCTTGGGAAGCCGATGTGGAAGGTTTTAAGTTTGGTACGCGGCACGAAATTGATTTTCCAACCCAAGTCGGTCCCGTCAAAGTCATCCCTTACCTGTTGGGAGATGCGACTTACTATCAGGAAGGTCTCGACGGCAATGATCTAATGCGTGCGTATGGACAGACGGGCATTCGAGCAAGTCTGCCAATGTGGCGAGTCGATCCTTCGATTCAATCGGTGCTTTGGAACGTGAACGGATTGGCTCACAAAGTCGTTTTCGACATGGATGCGTTTTACGCGGACGCTTCGCAAGACCTCGAAGAGTACGCACTTTACGATCCTCTGGACGATGATTCGCAAGAACATTTCCGTCGCCGATTCGCATTCGACACGTTTGGAATTGGCCCTGGAGGAAACACTCCAACACAATACGACGAAAGGTTTTTCGCGTTCCGATCAGGGATGCAAGGCAATATCACTGCGC
>CAYMFZ010000536.1:0-4361 GCA_964389585.1 uncultured Pirellulaceae bacterium
GTTTGTCACGTAATAGGGGGAGATCGGTTTCTTGAGCAGCATCGAAGCACAGCATATCCCCAAGTATTCTGTGTTCTGAAGTTTCTGATTCTCTTCGGTGGAAAGCTCTGGGCAAATTCGATGAGCGACGCTGTTGGGCGTGGTCATGACAACGCGATCAAACTCTCGTGTTTCGTGCTCGGACGCGATCGCAAAAGTTCCGTTTGCATTTTGCTTGATCGATGAAGTTGGCCACTCCGTTTTGATTTCAACGCCCAGCTCTTCCAGTTTTTCAGTCAGTCGTTCGATCACCGTGCGGTATCCACCTCGCACGTAACCAAACATTTCTTTTTTCAAGCCCGTGCGTCGGGCCTTGTACATTCGACTGATGTGAGCCCAAATGAAACTCGCCGCCGTTCTCTTGTAACTTTCACCAAGTTTGGCCCGCAACAATGGTTCCCAAATCTTTTTGAATGTTCCTTTGCCGCTCCATCGTTTCAACCAATCTGCGACGGGCATCTTTTCAAGCCGCTTCCAATTCTTGATCTTCGAAGCGTAAAAAATGGTCCCGCCAAGTCGTAGCTTTTCAATCATCGTCAAAGGTGGGAAGCCAAGAAACTCGGCTGTGTTAGACATCGAGTAAAGTTCGCCGTTGGTAAAGAATCCGGTTTTCGTCTCAACCCAATTCAGTTGATCGGTCAGCCCAATTTCTTCCAACAAGTTTCGCAATCGAGAATCTGATAACAGGATCACGTGATAGTAGCGTTCCCATTCGACGTCATTGAGCTTCCAAGTCGAAGCGAGTCCGCCAAGTTTCGGTGCGGCCTCGATCAAAGTGACTTTTTCGCCAGCCTTGGCCATTCGATAGGCCAAAGTCATTCCTAGCATTCCGCCGCCGACGATCCCCCAGCGAGTGCTTCCGTTGGAGCCAGGGTTTTCTTTAGTTTTGTTCATTATTCAAAAGATGCAAAGCAGGATGTGTTGAGTTGTGAGCGATTGGTGGAAAGCGATCGACTTGGTTGAATTTTATCAATTACCAAAGTCTCTTCGGACTGTGTAAGTTACCGCCAAGTGGTAGGCGTTGACCAAGAAGATAACTAACACAGCGGTTAAGCAAATTCCGTTGACCATCGTTATCAACTGCCAAACGGTATCGCGTTGGTCGAATCCGATTAAGTCCCGAGCCGTCTGCGTTGACAAATAATTGAGTAGCGGAACGGTCAGAAGAAAGGCGATTAATAGCTTGGTACGTTGTCCGAGCGTAGGAATCACTTTCCTAGAATAAAAAGCCATTCCGACCCACGGCACGACGATCAAAAGGCAGTCGTAGCTGTGATGGTAAATGCCTATCAACATTGTAGTCAACGCTATGAAACTCGTTAGGCCTGCTGCACCTTTGTTTTCTTCTCGGTCAGTGATTTGGTTGATTAATACGCAGGGCACGATCAAGAAAAAAGCCATTCCGACGAGGTAGGCTTTATCGTCAGGAACCCAGTTGACCGTCTTGGCAATCATCCCGAGTAGGTCGACTCGTGTCCAAGTGTTGATTGGAAATTCAGTTTCGTCAGCGTGGAACTCTGACTGGCCTTCGGTAATTCCTGTGATGACTTGAGAGAATCCTCCTTCGCCTGCAAGCCAGGCAAGCCCACCCAATCCGAAAACGGTACACAGAACGATTCCACAAATCGCGGACCTGTAATTCTTGCGAGCAATCATCAGCACAATCAAAGGCAAAACAAAAGTCGGCTTGCCAGATGCGATTAGCATTCCCACCGCTGAAAGCCATGGTCGGGTGCTGGCGAAATGCAGTGCAACCAAAGTTCCAAGCACCAACTCCAGCGTAAAATAGCCGGTAAACAGCGTGATATGTCCGGGGCGAGAAAGAAGCAAAACGCAGCATACCGCCAGCCAACTCGTAAGATGAAAATTGCCACGAGTAACGACTACGGCAAAATAGGCCAAAATTAGGAGCAGCGATGTGTTGTATATAAAGAACGCAACATCCGCAGCGGGAAGATCAAGAAACGTAAATGGGATATGAGAAATAAAGGTGATGGGGGGGCAAGGTCTCGACGGAGCCATTATCGGATACTTGTCCATGACCGACATAGAATATGGATTGATCCGGTCGCGAAACGCGGTGCTTGGATAATAAGCGCCATTGTGGAAGTCGCTATGGCCTCGATTTGACCAATCAAATTTTGATGAGGGTTCGGAGTAATTCTTGAAGACACGCGCGCCCGTTAGCCCAATCAACGTTAGCATGACGAGGGCGAGTCCAATTGAGAGGACGATGTCCAGCTTTTTTGGGCGAGCAGTTTTGGCGTTTAATTCCGCCGTGGGTGGCATAGGAAAGGCTGTTGTTAAGTTCTTGCAGTTGCTATTCAAACAACAACGCATTGAAAATGTCGAAAGCGAGGAAAGTGATTTCGATGGACGATTTTGTTTTCACTTGGATGGCGGAAAGACGTCACAAGGACCATTTTACTCGCATTCCGAATAACCCAAAGTAAAGAATCCGCAAAGTCAAATGCTTTGCTTAACTTAAGTCCAAGTTCCTGCGATGGTTCTTCCAATTTTTCCGGCTTTGACTATGATAGAAGCTCTTGAAGCACAAACGAGTGGGAGTGAATTCGATAAGAATTTTTCCTCCTTTCCCTCGTATCTGCATTTGCACCCAGGCACGGCAACTTCGATAAATTGATGTCAGAAAATCTAACCGACGCACTCCCAGCACCAGAAACGAACGAGCGAGGCGATTCTCGAACGCATTCGGCTGCACCTACCAATGCGATTCACCAGCCGCGAAAAAATACGTCTGCCAAAATGTGGGTTATGCTTCCTGCGTTTAACGAACAAGCTGCCATCGCGACTTTGGTTGAAAAAATTTACGTCGCGAGTGAAAAGTGCGACTACCAGCTAGAAATAGTGGTGGTCGATGATGCCAGTCAAGACAACACAGCTCAGATCGTTAGCCAGCTTTCGTTTAACGGACCGGTCAACCTATTGCAGCATCAAGTCAATCAAGGCTTGGCCGGGGCGATGCGAACAGGGTTCAATTACATTCTTGAGAACGGCCACGTTGGCGATGTTATCGTTTCTTTGGACGCGGACGATACACAGCCGCCGGCATCCATTCCAAAAATGCTGACCATGCTTGCCGAAGGCTACGATGTCGTGATTGCTTCTCGATATCAAAATGGTTCGCGCACCATCGGTGTTCCGGCCAATCGGCTTGCGATGACTTGGTTTGCGAAATGGCTCTTCAAGATCATCACACCCATTCCTGGAGTTTGGGATTACACCTGCGGTTTCCGGAGTTATCGTTTCGCTGCATTGAAGAAGACTTCGGATCACTATGGTGATCAATTCGTCAGCGAAAAAGGTTTCTCTTGCATGGTCGACTTTTTGTTGAAGATGCGACGCTTCAATTTCGTGATGGGCGAAATTCCAATGCTGCTTCGCTACGATCAGAAAGAAGGCGCTTCGAAAATGAAAGTCGCTAAAACCGCTGGGCAGACTTTGAAGTTGCTGCTGAAGCGACGATTCCAAGGCTAGATTTCTCGCAATTGCTGAAGGAAAACCGCCAAGTCGAAATGCAATTCGGTTTGGCCAAAAGCCAAAAGAAACGGGTTCTTGATATAACGGCGCGATCTTGAAGAGTGAATGTTTGTATCCGTTTTGGTGGGTAGCTTTTGCAAAAAGTTTCCAAGGCTCACGTGAGACTTAATTTTGGCAAGCGTTTAATCGATAAACAAATCGACTCATCGGCTTGGTAACTCTCGGCAAGAGTCACCCACTAAGCTTCACAATTTCAAGCGACTTTTCAATTCTCTTCGCAACCGCCACCCGCGTTGATCAAGCCGTTACCGATTGCCGTCAAACGCGAAATAGCCGAAAACAAACGGCATGAGTAAGACTGCAAACCTTCGCCGAGAGATTTCACTTTTCGGCGCGATCATGTTGGGCCTGGGATCTATCGTTGGCACGGGTGTTTTCGTCAGCATCGGAATCGCCGCTGGAGTCGCGGGCGCCAATGTTCTCATCGCGATTTTCATTGCCGCACTTGTCGCGACTTGCAATGGACTTAGCAGCGCCCAACTGGCGAGTGCCCACCCCGTTAGCGGCGGAACTTACGAATACGGATACCGTTGGCTTTCGCCCGGCTTGGGTTTCACCGCCGGTTGGTTGTTCCTGTCAGCAAAGTCCGCATCCGCAGCGACTGCGGCGTTAGGGTTGGCCGGCTATTTGAATGCGCTTGGAGTTTTTGGTTCAACCGTTGAGGCCAACTATCTATCGAAAGTCGGAATCGGACTCGGAATGCTGGCTTTGATGACGTTTGTCGTCGTCGTTGGAATCAAACGAACTTCGTTGATCAACAC
>CAYMFZ010000537.1:0-4359 GCA_964389585.1 uncultured Pirellulaceae bacterium
CGCGGCGATGGTGGAGTCGGTGGAAAAAGAGTAAGAGCGCGGAAGGAGCGAGCCAATGATCGCAAAGAACCCAATCACGGCGGCAAACAGCAGGATCAATCGAAAGTAATATTTAGCCATTTGAAAGTGTTAAACACAAAGTGGGTGACACCTGCCGGGTGTCATCAAGCCTAAAGTAGGATGCGAAAATTTTGTTGAGAGTAACCAACTTGAAAACGACCAACCCGAAATAGATCAGTATGAAAACGACCACGCTTAATTCAAGTTGAGCTCAAACCAATTCGAACTCAATCGCGGTGCTAGGTAACTTCCGGCAGAAGTCACCCACTTACATCACACAGCAAACCGAAATCTTGTTAGTTGTCCAAAGTCTTGATGCTTAGGTTTCTAAACTCGACAGGGTCATTGTGACCCGCCAATCCAAAGTAACCTTTTGCACGCTCTTTGCCCGGATGAGGCTTGTCGTTCAAATATTCACTGATCTCGCTTAAGTCGCAATCAAGAATCACTGTTCCGTTAAGTTCGACTTTGATCGTGGATCCTTTAACCGTGACTTCTTGAAAGTTCCATTGGCCGGTTTCGCGCAAGTAACCGCGATGAGCGGCAACCATTCCATAGGCCGACCCGTGATACTGTCGGTCATCGAGAGTCGCGAATTTTTCGTGTTCGCTGTCGAGAACTTGAAGCTCACACATTCCAACATAAGCCGTATCTCCCTCACCCGGATAACGAATCGCCAGGCCGTTGTTGCCGCCAGGTGGAAGCTTGAATTCCAAACGAGCCACGAAATCTGAATACTCGGTTTCATGATAAATCGTGCCGCCGTTGTCAGGCTGGCAGCGAATCACGCCATTTTCAATCTCGTATTTATCTGTTGGTCCTTTCCAACCGGCAAAATCATTGCCGCTAAAAATCGAATTGAAACCATCCGCATTCGCCTTGGCGAGAATCTGATTGGCTTCTTCGTTTTCGATCTCTCGAACAAAAATATTACGCCAGCGGATCTCTCCGCCATGAGTTTGAAGCTGAATTGGGCCGCTCGCTATCAGAGGCAAGTTGTTCTTTCCCTGCTTTGCCCAATAGTTCGCCATCGTTGCATGATCCACAATCAACTTGTCATTGAGCCATACGCTCGTTCGCGAACCGACCTGACGGATGCGAAACTTATTCCACTCCCCAAGCGGGTTGTCAGCCAATTCAGATGGGTCTTTGCCTGCGGCCCCTTTTGGATTATTCCAAAGTCCGCCCGATCCCTTGTCCGCCCCGATGCCGAACTTTTCTTCGTCCGTGAAATCCCAGATTTGAACCTGAGGGGTCGCTTTTAAATAGATTCCACTGTCAGCTTTGGCAACTGTCTTGTATTCGATCAACAGCTCAAAATCGCGAAAGCTTTTATCCGTCGTCAAGAAAGGCCCTTTGCCGTCATTGATGATCTCGTTGTTTTCAACGCGCCAATGTTCGCCGGTCGTTTCTCGCGCGGCGGCGATCTTCGATTTTCGCTCTTCCTCAGGAAGCGAATTAAACGCGCGGGGATCAAAAGTCGCGATCGCATACCAGCCAGATAAATCCGTACCGTTAAAAAGCGAAGTGAATCCTTGGGGAGCTTTTTGGGCCGCTTCTTGGTGTGGCTCTTGTCCCATCGAGTTCGCTTGATTGACGGGGCAAGCCTGAGTCAGCATCGCGAGAAAAATCCAAAATGTGAACCTTTTAATGGGCAAGCAATTTTTCACTTTTGTTCTCTCAATTCGGCATGGTATTACAAAGCAAATGGAATACATTTACGTCGCTCACATCGTAACCAACGCAAGGTGAATTATCCACCAAGCGACTTCAGGCAATCGGTTGCGTTGCTCGCTAATTCACCAAGTCAAAACAATACGCAAGCTAGATATTGAAATGGTTGAACCAAATAACCAACTACTCAGTGATGAATTCTCGCGGTTGACGATTGATCTCCTTGATCAGTCGATGTCCAAAATCGGTCATTGCTTAGACCAACTGAACGAAAACCAAATTTGGTGGCGTCCAGACCCCGCGATGAACAGCATCGGCAACCTGTTACTTCACTTAAGTGGAAACCTTCGCCAGTGGGGCGTTGTTCCATTTACGCTTGCCTCCGATCGTCGTGATCGTGAGTCCGAATTTCAAAACGACGCTCGCGCGCCTTTGGACGAAGTGATGGTCTCACTGAAAACCATCGTTGAAGAAGCCAAAGAACAATGGCGACATTTGGCGGTCGGTCAACTACGAAAAAAAGTCGAGATCCAGCGTTTCGAAGTCACCCACATGCATGCGATCCTGCACGCCTCAAGCCACTTTGTTGGCCACGCGCACCAAATCGTAACACTAACGCGAATGCAACTTGGCACGAACTACAAGTTCCACTGGACCCCAAACGAAGACCGCGACGATCTGCCAATTTAGCTTTTGCCAAACCTATTCATTTTTGCGTTCGGTAATGCTTGGAAAGACTTTGGCCATTCTCGCGTTTAATTGAACGTCCTTCTTGTTAGGTTCTGGAACGTCGTCTTCGTGGAAGATCGCTTCTACGGGGCATTCGAAAACGCAAGCTTCACAATCAATGCAATGCTCAGGATCAATGAATAGCATTGATGGTCCCTCGTGAAAACAATCGCATGGGCAAACAGTAACGCAAGCGGTGTCTTTGCATCCCTTGCATACTTGGGTAACAACATAGGTCATTGATTTTCTCTTTCGGTTAAACTGAACTGAGATCGCGAATGCGGCTATAAGTAGTTCAGGAAACGATTGGTAAAACGGACACAATTTTCAAAATGTGTGAAAGTTCTTCCGAAAATCTTTTGAAGCGATATCTCGACGGATCTGATACTGCACCGTTTGAGCTGCATAATCGGTATGCGAATAGGCTTATTGCGCTGGCTCGAAATCAACTCTTGAAAACACTTCAATCCAAAATTGACCCAGAAGACGTTGCTCAGGAGGCATTCAAGACATTTTTCGAGTTAGCGGATTCCAAGTCGATAAAGTGGCAAGTTCAAGGAGACCTGTGGCGGTTTCTCGCCGGCATTGCGATCAACAAAGTCAGACAACAACATGAGGTTTTTTCGACCAAGAAAAGAAGAGTTCACAGCGAAATTGAATTGGACGAAAAATATTTGGCAGATACGAAGTTTGACGCACTGTCAGTATCCGCTTTAAACGAACTCGTAGATGATCTTCTGGTTTCCGAAAAACCGCTGCTTCGAAAAGTTGTTCAGTTGAAACTAGCGGGTTTCAGTACAACAGAAATTGGCATTGAGATTGGACGCTCGTCACGCACGATTCGTCGTTTATTAGATTCGCTCCGGGCAAAGCTCGCCAACCAAAACGACTTTGGTTTTTCTGAAATGTTTGCAGTGACCAATGTGGACACAGCTATTGAACGAGAGTTTGGACCAGATAAGTTTGGGGAGTTGGACTACAACGACTATCAACTTTTGCAAATGATTGGACAGGGTAGTTTCGCCAAAGTCTATTTGGCTCGAGAGAATTCGACTGGTGCTCTTTATGCGTTAAAGGCAGTTCGAAAAAAGTGGCTGAAAAATACTCAGGTTCGCAACTCTTTTTATCGCGAAGCTAGAATTCTCACTCAAATTAAAAATACCCATATTGCTAAAGCATTTGGCTTGGGTGAGCTTCCCAATGGAGGTTGTTTCCTTCTCCTTGAACTCATCGAAGGGCAGACGCTGAAGGAAGCATGCGAGCATGCTTCGAAAAATCAAGTTGAAGAGTGGATCGCGGATTTGCAGGCAGCAGTACGCTCCATTCACAGCCAGGGAGTTGTTCACGGCGACCTTAGACCCAGTAATCTGCTTATTGATGGTGACATCGGAATTCGTATCTTGGATTTCGGTCTCGGTAGAAAAGTTGAGGACACGAATGGCAGCGGGATATCGTCTGACATCAAGGCACTGAATTCAATCGTTGATGAGTTGAATGCGAAACTGAAATAAGCAATTCTTGCATTGATGTTAAAAGGAAAGTTGAGTTACGAGGGCTTGTGTTTGCGTAATGGGCATGTGGCAATTCAGATAAGCCGTATCCAAGCGACCGTTCGGTATTTTCAAGCGTCAAATAAAACGCTAGCACTCGCTCTTTTAGATTGGGCTAGGTAGATCAAAACGCTTGGATTAAATTTTTAACGCTGGAGAATTTCCGCGTTAATAAATCGTGATTTCCCAAGCACCATCGGCAAACGAATGCCCAATGGAACGCTAGTCGAAGGGAATCGACCTCACAGATCATCAATGTGATCCCGCTCACATCGATCGAAAAATGGAGTTAAGCAATGAAGCTTAAAGAATTGGCCATTGATGGCTTTGGAACCCACCGCAATCT
>CAYMFZ010000538.1:0-3436 GCA_964389585.1 uncultured Pirellulaceae bacterium
CCTCTTTCTGATTCAAAAAAAGGGGCTGGCAAAAGCAACTCACTTAAGAAAGTCGTCTTTCTTGCAGGCAAGCCTAGCCACGGCTATGGTGCCCATGAGCATAACGCGGGATGCAAATTACTGGCGAGTGCGTTGGAAGCCGCAGTCGCCAAAGACGAGGTTGCGGTTCTCACTTCGGTTTATACGAACGGTTGGCCCACCGACCCAACGGCTTTGGATAACGCGGACACCGTCGTTGTTTATTGTGATGGCGGAAAACGACATTACCTTCACCACAACGGTGAGGCTTTCGAAGACATCATGCGACGCGGAGTTGGTTTGGCCTGCATCCACTACGGCGTCGAAGTTCCCAAAGGCATGTCGGGACAACGTTTCTTAAATTGGATCGGCGGCTATTTCGAAACGGATTGGTCAGTCAACCCTCACTGGTTGGCGAAGTTCGAATCGTTCCCTGATCACCCAACGACGCGCGGCGTGCAGCCTTTTGAAATGCAAGACGAGTGGTACTACCACATGCGTTTCTCTGATCAGATGACGAGAGTTACGCCTTTGCTAACCGCCATGCCGACAGAGGAAACGCTTTCTCGTCCCGACGGAGCTCACAGCGGAAACCCACACGTTCGCAAGGCTGTTGAAGAGAAGAAGCCTCAGCATCTGTCGTGGGCGTTTGAGCGCGGCGATGGAAAAGGACGTGGCTTTGGATTCACCGGAGGCCATTTTCATAACAACTGGCAGAACGATAACTTTCGAAAGCTTGTCCTCAACGCGATCGTTTGGACGGCTCACGGTGAGGTCCCGGAAAACGGAATCTCTTCGTCAACGCCCACAAAAGCGGACTTAGCCGCGAACCAAGATTACCCCAAAGACTTTAAGAAGAACAAAAAGAAAAAGTAGGTCCGCTGGCCAAGCCAAGTTGAACGAAACGCCGACATTAACGAAAAGCGAACTAACGAAAAGCGAACATTAACGAACGTTCTTCAAAGCTTCCGTCAAATCGACTTTTTCCGCGTCGCCCCAAAGTGCTTCGAGACTGTAGAACGTTCGCGTGTCTTCGTCGAACAAGTGAATCACCACCGTGCCGTAGTCAAGCACGATCCACTTACTGTCATCGTATCCGTCGATGTTCATCCGTTTGTCGTCGAGCTCTTTTTCCAGCGTATTGTCAATCTCTTCACTGATGGCGTGAAGCTGACGACGACTGGTTCCTGTTGCGATCACGAAGTAATCAAAAATCGCAGTGTGCTTGGACATATCCAACACAACGATTTCCGACCCACCATTTTCACCCGCAGTCCGGGCAGCAGCGAGTGCCAGCTTTAAACTGTGCTCTGGATTGACTCGAGTTGGGGCAGCACCCGAAGAAGTGTCTTCAACTCCATCTTCTTCGAGAGGGTTTTCTTCACCGGTTAAATCTTCTTCAGTCACGCAAGTTTCCTGACAACTCATTTTTTCGCTTTCAAGTCGGAAAGAGCAAACGCCTTCCTGGTTTCGACCCGAACAGAAGGCGACATTGTAAGTCTCTGAGAGCGTTTGACCAAGCAGTGGGTTCACTCGGAATTTTGTGTAATTTGGCTGATTTTAAGTGGGTGACTCTTGCCGAGAGTTACCAAGCGAATCGAGTTAACTGATCAATTATTACCGGACGAATAACATTGCGGTCGACTTGAATGGAACGACGTTTTTACCCCAGGCTAGGAAACTTCCGGCAGACGTTAACCCACTAAGGAACGCCTATCATGGTCTGACACAAACGTTGATCATGCCGGCAGCAAAAACCGAGCTCAACGCTATAATCCCTCATTCAACTTGCTCCAGAATTCGGCTGTACCAAACCACAATGCCTGACCAACCACACATCAATTTCGAACACATTCAACAGGCGGCGAACCGAATCGCCCCTTACGCCCATCGAACGCCCGTGTTGACTTGCGAAACCATCAACGAACGGTTGGGAGCAAACGTCTTTTTTAAGTGTGAGAACCTGCAAAAGTCAGGAGCTTTCAAATTCCGCGGTGCCATCAACGCGATTTCGCAACTGACCTCAGAAGAAAAAGAGCGAGGCGTCGTTACACATAGCTCCGGAAACCATGCCGGGGCCCTCGCCTCTGCGGCACAGATTTTTGGCATCAAAGCTTTTATCGTGATGCCTAGCAACTCGTCAGAAATTAAGAAAGCCGCCGTTCGAGAGTACGGTGGCCAAATCACGGAATGCGAACCCACGTTGGCCGCAAGGCTTGAGGGATCCGCTCAGGTCCAACAGCAAACCGGCGCCATCATGATTCCCCCGTTCAATCATCCCCATGTGATTGCCGGGCAGGGAACCGCCGCTATGGAACTAATCCAACAAGTTCCTCAGCTCGACACAATCATCGCGCCGATCGGGGGTGGCGGTTTGATGTCGGGGACTTGCATTGCCGCTAAATCAATGAAGCCAACGATACGAATCCTTGGTGCGGAGCCAGCGGGAGCCGACGACGCTTTCAAATCCAAGCAAGCCGGCGAGATGCTTCCTCAACTTTCACCCGACACTATTTCGGATGGTCTGAGAACAAGCCTTGGAGATCTGACGTGGCCTTTCGTGCGAGATCAAGTCGACGAAATCATCACGGTGGACGATACAGAAACGGTTGAGGCGATGAAGCTATTCTGGGAGCGAGCCAAAGCGATCATCGAACCAAGCTCTGCGGTGCCATTGGCTGCACTTTTAAATCAAGGCGCAATCCAAGACGCTGAAATAGGCGCTCACCAACCAAACCAGAAAAACATCGGCGTCATTCTAAGTGGAGGGAATGTCGATCTGATGAAGTTGCCATGGAGCGTTTAAGAAACCTCCCGAAAGCTTGTGAGCCGCAGCGCTAGCCTCGGGCCAGAACAACCAGCAAAACAAACCACTCGTTGGGCTGGCCCGAGGCTAGCGCCTACGGCTCACTGCAATAAAAAACCTCTTGTTTTTTGGGATAGGCTCTAAACCTAATGCCCCTTACCAAATTCACCCACCACAGAAAACACCAACCAATGCTCACCTACTCCGAGGCAATGATTTTCGCCAGCCAATAGAAACCACAAACTGCAAACATACCAACGCCAATACTCGCGTACCAAAGCAGGTGAGGGTCAAAATCGTAAACCGCAGTTCCAGCCAAAGGCGCAATCACTGATGCTAGGGAATAAGTCATTGCGTACCAGCTCATGTACATCCCTTGGTCACGGCCCACACTTCGCTCGGCAACAAACCCGGTTGCCAGTGGAAACATGAACATCTCACCGATCGTAATAATGATCATCGAAAACACAGCGAACCATGCCGCTTGGCTCGCTGGCATGATTCCGAATCCGACACACGACAATAGGCACCCCCATCCAATGGTTCGCAGCAGCGAAAACCGGCGAACATAATTCACTAATAGCATTTCAAAAATGACGATGATCACCGTGT
>CAYMFZ010000538.1:3446-4357 GCA_964389585.1 uncultured Pirellulaceae bacterium
GAATACAACAATCCGATCTGGGGCTTCGAAAGTGAGAAATGGTCTTTCATGTACTTCGGGTACGTTGCGTGAAACTGAAAGAACACGATCGAAACCATCAACATCACGAACATAAAAAACAGGAATCTTGGATCTTGTAGCGGCGACCCCACGCCATCGTCCTGCTCCGCCATTTTTTGGAGCTTTGCTGACTCGCTACTTTTGGCGTACTTCTTGAATCCGAAAAACCAAAGTAGCAACAGCGCGCCAAGCCCTGTCGTGATTCCATCGACAACGAATAGCGAGTCGTAGTTCCACTCGGCAAGCAACCCACCCACCGCAGGACCAACCGAACAACCAAGATTGACGGCCATGCGCTGCAAGCCAAAGGCGCGCGTCCGATGTTCTGGACTTGTAAATTGAGTGACGGCAACATTGTTTGCTGGTCGAACCGATTCGACAAACAGGCTGAGAACAAACATCGAGACACCGACGCCGAGAAAGCTGTCAAACAATGGCACGATCATGAAAAGTGGGACTGCGATGGCCAATCCAGCGATTTGAATTCGCACGGCACCAATTGACTTGATCAGTCGCCCACTGAGGTAGGCGCCCGAAATTGAACCGAGCCCATAAATGCTAAAGATCGCTCCAGCTTGGAGCATCGTGAAACCCAGTTTCTCCGTCAGGTAGAGCGTGAGAAAAGCAAGGATCATGCTTCCGCAGCGGTTCACGAACAGCGCACAAGACAGAACCCAGACTTCTTTTGAAAGTCCACCGTACGCTTCGCGATATGCCTGAGCGATTGAACGGACCATTTGAAGGGATTCTTATTACATTGGGAAAGGAAAAACTTATGTCTATCCTAAAACCGAGAGGATATTCGATAGCCAGCCGATTGCGCTGGTCAAAGTTAACCGGCGATCAACGCT
>CAYMFZ010000539.1:0-4337 GCA_964389585.1 uncultured Pirellulaceae bacterium
TCCCCTGCCCCATTTGGTAATACGTTCCGGTCGCCGAAACGACCTCGTCAAACATATTACCAGTGACTTGTATGGAAGAACTGAGCGGTTGGGAGTCGGCAATTCGGATCGCAGTATTCGCCAGCACTTCTAGCGATTGAGCATTCGATTTCTCGTGAATGAAAGCCGTCGGATCTCGAAAGCCGGTTAGAATTTCTTGTGCTTTCTCGCTGTTAGCCGAGCCTTGGTCTTGATTCGAATCGTCATCCAAAAAAGTCGCTTGGACGACTTTTGAAGAGTTGAATTCTGAATCAACCGTGGCGTTGCCAGCTGTTGATGGCTGACCATTGATGGACTCTGCCGAATCTACCGAAGCGAGGGGCTGCGACTTTGCCGATTCGGGAGATTGGGAAAACCACAGAAGGCATCCGGCTGCTAGCAGAGCGACGGCAAAGGGTAATTCCTGCTTCATGAATCGGATATGCGGATTTTTCCAAAGAATTGCGTTGTGACGCGCCGAACTAATCAAACGTAGCCACCTTTGCAATTGCAAGGGCCGCCCATCTTAGGAATGGCGCGGAAGCTGGTCTATGTCAGTTTGTTGAGTGTTGTTTTCGCGATTGGGCGATGACGATCCAAAGCCCAACAAACTGGTTTACCAAACAGACGAAACAAGACTTTGATTGTCCGAACCATGATGGCCCGGGCGAGTCGACGCTTAGCAAGTGCAACCGCATGGGCTTGGCAAAAACCTTTAAGGGGGAATCTGATGTACGCACGTTATGTAACGGGCATCACTATGCTGGCGTTGGCCACTTTGACTTCAACGGCACTCGCCCAGATGCCGCGTGCCCGTACTGGAATTCCAGTTGGTCACTATTTGCCACCAGCACAGATGCTTATGGAACCTGGCCCTGGTGTTGGCGGACCTGGCCCTGGTGTTTTGAATCGCGGTTCTCGCATGGGAACTCCCAATGGCGGCGCAGCATACGGACCGTTTGGTGCCGTGACTAGCTCGTCCGTTCAAGTTCTTTTTGATCGTCCAGAGCTGATGCAAGTTTCTTGGGACGTTTCTGGGATTGGTCGTTACGACTCATCTCCATTGATCGTTCCTGGTCGTCAGAACTTCGCCCAAGGCGGAATCTTTCGATTGAAAGTAACTAACATCGAAGGTCGACCAGGCATGGAGCTTTATCCTACGCTTGAGATTGGTCGCTCGTCACAGCGAACTGCAGCTTACCTTGCTCACGCTGCGATTCCGATTCAGTTCACGGCTGAAGACTTCGATCAAGTATCTGCAGCGAACTTTGTCACCAAAGTCATCTACGTTCCCGATCCTGAGTATCAAGAGTTGGCTTTGGCCGGCGTTGACACACTTGTCAGCACACGTCTTGATCCAGGTGTTGATCCGATCACAGAAGCTGATCGTCGCGGCTCGATCCTTGCGATCTTGCGAATCGGCAACAAGGACCTTGAAGTCCCTGGTGTTGACCCAGCGATTGCTGCTGGCGGTGGCATGATGCAGGGCGGCGGTATGGGTGGCGGAACATCAGACTACATCTCTGGTGTAACTGGACCTAACTACGGAATGCCTTACACCGGTACGAACATTGGACTTCCAGGTCCTCCGCACATTCCACTTGGCGGACCTGCTGGACTTCGTCGCTACGATATTCACAATCACACAGCGATGCAGATTCCTGGCCCAACACCAGGTGTTGATGTTCATGTTCGACAGAAACCGGGTTTGAGTTACCCACGACCAGCCAATCGCGTGCTGATTCAGGAAAACACAATCCGACCTCCGCACTACAACGGTCAGCCACCAGCGGACATGGTTCGAGGAGTTCTTCCTCCAGACTGTCCTGACTGCCCACCAAACGGTGCACGTCACAGCTTCCGTCGTTAATTAAACAACGGCGGTTTGAAAAACACGAGCCGCGATGGCGAAAGCTCTCGCGGCTTGTTTTTTGTTTCAGCGAAGTCTTGTAACAAGCCAAAAGACTGAAACAAAAACTTGAACCTCAACATCTGAGAATCAAAATCACTTTGCATCATTCGGGTACTACGATGAAGCAGTTAATTGCAGCCGCGATTATCTTTTCAATCACAACGATTGCCTTGTCCGCAAGTTCCGTTCACGCGCAAACGCGTCACGAACTGATCCGTGGCGACATGCCGCCAGGATTGGCTGCGGACTACTATCGAATGGGCAACCCAAAGCTTCAGTACCACGTTCAGCCAGTGCGTGTTATCAGCCCAATCGGATCGCGTGTCGAAGTCGCGTCGAACGACGGATACATCAAAGTAAACGCTTCCAAAGTTTCGGTTGGGATGATGGTCGGACCTGTTTACCGATTCAAAATCACTAACATCCCTCGGAATTTTGGCACCGAGCTCTACCCATCCATTGAGATTCTGAACAAGCTCAACCCACCCGAGGGAATGGAAAACGAGTTTCCAATCGAAGTCGTCATTTCCGAAGACGATCTCAAGCGAGCCATCGATGGCAACCTTGTCACCAAAGTCATCTATCTTGAAGATCCCAACACCGCCCTGCCCCACCGGCATCGCGCCGACGAGCAGCCTTACTTCGACGTTGGCGGTGGTGAGGATCCGTTGCGTGCGGCCGAAAAACTTGGTCGCCCAATGGCAATCCTTCGAATCGGGTCGCGCGTTCCGATGAGTAACGAAATGGCTCACGAGTTTAACTTCAACGCTCCCGAAGCTTCGCTGCTTCCGGATCCGAAGGCTGTACGACAAGAACCGAATTGGGATGACTTTAATGATTCACCTACCATCTCCGGTGAATTTATCCCAGCCACAGACGGCAGACAGTAAGACGTTTGTTCGAAACAACAGAACATTGCTTGGATTCTTCGAATCACACACTTTTCGGAACGTAGAAATGACCAGCCAACTTGCGTTAAAAAACATCTTGAAGCTCGCCGTTGCGTACGCCGTGATTGGATGTTTCGGTTGCTCGTTTGTCGCACCTTCGTTTGCACAAGTCGACGATGGTCTGAGTCGATTGTTGAAACAAGCCTCGGTAGTAAAAGAAACAAAGATCAAAACAGCAAGAACTGCACCGGCTCCCGCTCCGTCGATCCTTTCTTCCCAAACGAACCAGAACCTATCGCCGGCTTGCTCGGCAACCGCCTGCTTGATCCCCAACGCAATCGAAGCGGCTGATCGAGTTCGCAAGGCCTCACACAACTCGCAAGAGCCACTAAATTTTTCCGATCCAACGGGATTCAATTCGCGAGATGAAGAATTCATTTCGGACATGGTTTACCCAACGCCTTTGGCATACGGCAAACGGGTTTACGGAGTTGAAGAATCGAACGGAAAAGACTTGAAGATCAGCACCCCCGGCTACAACGGTTGGAATCCTGACGCAGGTCGCGACGAGTATGTTTTCGATGGAAACGATCGTGGCTCGCGTGTCAAAGTCGATCCGTCTTGGAATGTCTATGGCTTGGACACCGAAGATACGGTCGGTCATTTTGATACGCTTGATGGTCGCCGAATCGTCACGCCGAGCAACCGAGTCGCCATCTACGCTCCTCGATTCGGTGCCGTTCGCAAAGTCGACGGTGTGTTTAATGCCACGATGAAGCAGCCTGTGATCGCGCTTGAAGAACAAACACCAATCGCACAGACTGCGGGCAAAGACGGCTCAACGACTTCAAAGCAGCACGTGGCCCTCAATCGGATGGACGGATCTAACCGAGCAAGCGGATTCATTGATCGGACACGCGGTGTGACATCCGATACGGTTACACATCTGTTTGGAATGCAGAACAACCTTCAGTCATTCGAGAATCTTTCGCTCATGGTGATGGGCAAGGTCAACAACGCTGAATCAGCCCGTTTGAATCTTGGCCTTCAGTCTGCCGCAGTTTGGGAAGACAATCTTGGGCTTCAAGTCGTCGCCAAGAACGCTTCGCCGATTATCGTTCGCGACGCAAAGACCGTTCAAGAACTTGTTCACGTCGAAGCTGAAGATGGTACGGCAATCTTGCGGGTCACAAAAATCGCTTCAAAGATTGCTGCTCGCACCGGCGACATCGTCGACTTCACGATTCGATTTGACAATTTGAGTGGTAAGAAGATTGGCAACGTGACGCTGATCGACAATCTAACTCGTCGACTCGAGTACGTGCCGGATTCAGCCCAGTCGACTCTCAAGGCCGACTTCATCAACAAGCGAAATGACGGCGGCTCGTTGATGCTTCGCTGGGAGATTATTGATCCCGTCGACGCCCACTCCGGCGGCGTTATCCGTTTCAAATGCCGCGTGCGGTAGATGTTACGATTTACTCGTGGAACTCTGATTTTCGGATTTGTTGTTCTAG
>CAYMFZ010000540.1:0-4304 GCA_964389585.1 uncultured Pirellulaceae bacterium
TAAGCGTTTATTCGCGTAAGCTGTCAGTCAAATAAGCGCCCGGCCGCTTACGCGTCACGGCTCACGTTGAAATCTAAACATCATCACGTCATGAATCATCACTTCGACTCACCAAATAAAGTTACCAAATGAGCAAACCCATTTTCACTGGCGGACTACGAACTCCATTTGGACGTGCTTTCAAAGGAGCCTACAAAGACGTTCGCGCTGATGACTTACTAATAGAAGTTCTTGAGGCTCAATCGAATCGCCATTCCCAATTGTGGGAACATGGCCCGGAAGATTTGATCGTCGGATGCGCTTACCCTGAACACGAGCAAGGCTATAACCTTGGACGCATGGCGGCGATTGGATCTGGACTCGATGTTCCTGGCGTGACCGTAAATCGTTTGTGTGCCAGTAGCATGGAAGCAGTCGCCATGGCGGCGGCTCGGATTCGGGCTGGTTGGGGATCGGCTTTTTTGACTGCAGGCATTGAAGCCATGAGCCGAATCCCGCGCCGCGGAGCGAACTTCTCAGAGTCTGACCGGATCAAACAGACGAACCCACTCGCTTATACGCCCAATGGAACGACGGCAGAGTTGGTCGCTGATCAGTTTCCAAATTTGACGCGAGATCGCCAAGAAGATCTCGCCGACCGGAGCCACACACTTGCTTTCGAAGCCCACGAAAAAGGTTGGTACGCCGATCAAATTCATCCGTACTTGATCGAGCGAGACGAGTTCATTCGCTTCCCAGTCAATCGCGAAAAAATGGCGAGCCTCGCACCGGCTTTTAAGGAAGACGGCAGTGTGACCGCGGCGACAAGTTCGCCTTTGACCGATGGAGCAACGAGCGGTTGGGTCATCGAATCTGAATTGGCGAAACGCCTTGGCGTTTCTCACGGACTTGAAATCGTCGACGCCCAAGTCGGTCACGTCGCGCCGGAGGTGATGGGACTCGGTCCCGTCCCAGCCACCAAAAAGATCTTTGAGCGAAACAATATTTCGGCAACAGATATCGCAGCCTACGAGATCAACGAGGCGTTTGCGATTCAAGTTTTGGCTTCTGCGGATGAGCTCGCGATTCCGCTGGATCGTGTCAACGCTTGGGGAGGCGCGATGGCGATCGGCCATCCACTTGGAGCAAGCGGCTTGCGACTGGTGATGACACTTCATGACCGACTTAAACAAAACGGCGTCGTAGATGCATTGGGAGTTGCAACGCTTTGTGTCGGCGGCGGCCAAGGAATGTCGATTCTTTTTCGTTGGATCGAGCTGTAACTTGAATCCAACATGTGGTTAATTGTAAACATAAAAAGTTCGCCCCACGCAAATAGCTTGAGATCGCAGGAATTAAATTTTTCTCAAAAGCCATCATCTCGATAAAGTTGTTTGTCATGTCTGTGTGGCGAACATGTCGACATAAGCTAAGATGAAATAGCGAACGTAATTGATCGCCCAAATCAGTCAAAGCCAAGGCCTGAATCATGTCTACTGCTCCAAACTTCGTCGCGTCCGAGAAAGCTCAATCGTTTGTCTCTTCAATCGACAAAGGCAAATACGATCGTAAGATCACTGCCGGAATCGAAAAGTTCGCGAACAACAAAGTCGACGATGACATGGCGGGATTTTACTCCGAGTCGGAGCTGGCGGCTTTGGTTGACATCAAGGGAAGCGATCGCGACATCGAGCAAAGGATGCCCGTCAAAATCACGCGGCATTATTTCGAGCAGGCCAAAAACAGCTCGGCGATGCAGCAACTCATCAAGGCCAGTCCTGATGAGACTTATGATCTAGCCGGCTCGCAGGATCCCGGAAAGCAAATGGACTACAGCCCCGTCGAAGGGCTTTTGCATAAGTACGAAATCGGCTTGATCTACGTTGCCTCGACTTGCTCCGCCCATTGTCGTTTTTGTTACCGTGAAGAATTAATTGCACGCAAAGACGTCGCGCGCCCCGACGGTGCGATGGCTCCCAAGGGACTTGCCAAAGTTGGCGAGATTTGTGACTACATCGTCGAACACAATCGCACCGTAGAATCAAATGGCGGATTGCACCCCGAAACCGGCCGACCGAAGCTTCGCGAAATCTTAATGTCCGGCGGTGACCCAATGGTTCTCAGTAACAAGATCATTGGAAATTGGTGGGCGTCACTTTCAGAAGCTGGAATTGAGAACATTCGACTTGGCACGAAAGAACTCGCTTTTTTCCCAGACCGATTCGACGAAGCGTTCTTTGCGATGCTCGATGGTTTTCACGAAAACTATCCTCACACCAACATCCGTTTCGTTGTTCACTTCAATCATCCGGATGAGTTTTTGAAGAAAGATGACGCAGGTAACTACATCGCCCACCCTGGTGGTTTGACTTGGTTGGACAACACGGCGCGCTCGGTCAAACAACTTGCCAGTCGCAATTGGGTCAACCTTGACAACCAATCGCCGATCATCAAAGGAATCAACGACGATGCGGATGCGCTTCGAATCCTTCAGCGAGAACTGAAGCGAAACGGCATTGAGAACTCACGGTTCTATTGCGGTCGAGATATCGTCGGCCATCGTGCGTTCAATGTCCCAATCGAAGAGGCTTGGCGTCTTCTCAATGAATCGCAAAAAGGATTGTCTGGAATCGAAACCCATGCAAAGCTGTCGATTACGCACTACAAGGGCAAAACCGAAGTCTGTGCCGTCACAAATGATCCAATGAATGTCGAGCACGGCGAGAAAGGCGTGTTGGTTTTTAAGCTTTATCGCAACGCGGCAGATGCCAAAGACAAAGGTAAGATCGCGATCGTTGGAAAAAACCCGGAAGCCATTTGGTTCAACAACTATGAAGACCGAGTGATTTTCGATGAAGCTGGCTTGTTCACAAAAGCGAATTACTAGAGGACATTTCAAAACCTAAAATCGTACGATCATCGTAGTGGGATTCGCCAGAATTCCCTTTGTTTTGAAAGCGAGTTGAGACTTCTGGCGAAGTCCACTACAGGTTTTGAAATACCCTCTAGATTTCGTCACGCAAGTTTTTTGCAATTCCTGCGCTCTATCAACACAAGCAATCCCCAGCCATGAATCCGACGAACACAAAATCGAAAAGCCAGTCGCTATACGAAGAAGCCGTTCAAATTCTGCCTGGCGGAATCAGTCGTAACACGATCTACCGCAAACCGCATCCTGATTATGCGAGTCGCGGAGCGGGAAGTCGTGTCACTGACATCGATGGGAATACGCGAATCGACTTCGCCAACAACATGGCGTCTTTGATTCACGGACACGCCCATCCTCAAGTTGTCGAAGCAGTTACCGAGCAGCTAAGACTTGGCACCGCATTCACGATGGCGACCGAAGCCGAACTTCGTTTTGCCCAGCACATTTGTTCGCGCAACACCGGCTTCGACATGATTCGATTCATGAACTCAGGAACCGAAGCCGTTATGGCGGCAATCAAAGCTGCCCGAGCCATCACGGGGCGTCCGAAAATTGCAAAATCAGAAGGCGCCTATCATGGGACTTATGATTACGCCGAAGTCAGCCAAAAATCGAAGCCTGAAAATTGGGGCGACGAGAAAAGTCCGACTAGTGTTCCAGTCGTCGAAGGCACACCCCAATCTGCTTTGGATGACGTCGTTATCATTCCGTTCAACGACATCGAGCGAACACTTGAAATCCTTGACCAGCACGCCGATGAACTCGCTTGCGTTTTGATTGATCCATTGCCGCATCGCGTTGGCTTGATCCCAGCCAGCGAAGAATTCATGGCTGCGATTCGAAAGTGGACAACTGAGAACCAATCTCTATTTGTGCTCGACGAGGTAATCACTTTTCGGATGGGCTACGGTGGCGCCCAAGATTGGTTTGACGTCCAGCCAGATTTAACCGCCATGGGAAAGATCATTGGAGGCGGTTTCCCAGTCGGCGGATTGGCAGGAAAAAAACAGTACATGGAAGTGCTCGATCCTACGAAACCAAAATTGCCCTTTCCTTTTTCTGGAACGTTTTCTGCCAATCCAATCACCATGACTGCAGGTCGTGTGGCGATGGAGATTTTTGATTCAACCGCCGTTGATAAATTAAACGAACTGGGAGACTACGCGCGGCAGCAACTTTCTCAAATGATCGAAGCCCAGGATATCAAGGCATGTGTAACCGGCGCGGGCTCAATGTTTCGAGTCCATCTTAAACCGAATCCACCAATCGAATATCGCTCCGCCTACCAAGACGCGAACGAAACGAAGCAGATTGCGTTCCTGGTCAACTATCTTTATGACCATGGATTCCTAATGATCAACACGCTGTCTGCGGCACTTTCAACTGTGCTGCCAGA
>CAYMFZ010000541.1:0-737 GCA_964389585.1 uncultured Pirellulaceae bacterium
AATACGAAACTAATCAACAACGTGACCATTCTTGGCGACGTTTCGATTGGCGAAGACAATGTGATTTCGCCGGGTGCGGTCCTTGGTGGGGCTCCTCAAGATTTGAGTTATCGAGGAACCGATACGAAGGTCATCATTGGCGACCGGAATGTGATTCGCGAATGCGTTACGGTTAATCGAGCGACCGAAAAAGAAGACGGATACACGCGCGTCGGTAGCGATTGCTATTTCATGGGTAATGTTCACATCGCTCACGACTGTATGATCGCCGATCGAGTTATTATTGGCCACGGGTCAATGCTTGGAGGTCACGTTCATGTTGATCATCACGCAACGCTCAGTGGTTCTGTGGCTGTGACTCACTACGGATCAATTGGCTGCTACACTTTTGTCGGTGCCGCCGGCCGAGTTCTACAAGACATCGCGCCCTACATGTTGGCCGATGGTAGCCCGGCTCGACCTCGCTGCATCAACATTGTGGCACTTCGCCGAAACAACTTCGATCAGAACGTGATTGACGCGGTCAATGAAGCTTACCGGCTAATGTACCGAGCCCGAGTTGGTCTTTCGAATTGTGAAGAGATTCTAGAATCCAAAGGCTATTTACTTCCCGAGATTCAGCACTTCCTCGACAAGGTTGCGATTTCGCAAGCCGGTCGTCATGGAAGAGGCCGAGAACTAAGGAGAAAAGCAGCGTGACAAAGTTGCGAGTTGCCGTCGTTGGTGCAGGTCACCTG
>CAYMFZ010000541.1:747-4302 GCA_964389585.1 uncultured Pirellulaceae bacterium
AATCCACGCTCGTCTTTTGAATTCTCAAGACGATGTTGAGTTGGTCGGTGTTGCCGACCCAAGCCCGGCGGCTCAGCAACAAATTCTCGATCAAGTCTTAACGGCTGATTCTGACGTTCAGGTCATCAGCGACTATCGCAAACTCATCGATCAAGTCGACGCTGCCGTTGTTGCAACTCCCACACGAATGCATTTTGGCATCGCCAAAGAATTGCTTGAAGCCAACGTTCATACGCTGATCGAAAAACCGCTGACCGACTCCGTCTCGGACGCCAATGAACTTGTCGGTTTAGCACAACGCAACCAGTGCGTTATCCAAGTCGGACACGTTGAGCGTTTCAACCCAGCAATTAAGTCAGCCCTTGATCTCGTCGGCCAACCCAAATTCATCCAAGCCTCTCGCATGAGCGGCTACACGTTTCGTTCGACCGACATTGGCGTCGTTCATGACTTGATGATTCACGACATTGATCTGGTGAATTCGATGTTCCCCGGCGAAGTCGTAGAAACGCGAGCCAACGGCATGTCGATGTTTGGGCATAACGAGGACATGGCTCAAGCCCGAATTCAATTTAGCTGCGGTGGCGTGGCGAACTTAACCGCGTCACGTTGTAGCTTCACGCCTGAGCGATCCATTCAGATCTTTGGAACCGAAGGATTCGCCGGCGTCGATCTTGGCAACAGCACAGTAACGTTCGTTCAAGTTCCAAAGTGGATCAAGAACAGAAAGTACGATCTACTCGACACAACGCCCGAACAACAAGCTTTTATCCGAGACGAGTTGTTCACAAAGATTTTGCCAAAGTCTGAAATCAGCGTCCCAAAAGTGAATGCCATTCTTACCGAGCAACAAAACTGGCTTGACGCGATTCGCAACGACGAGATTCCGAATGTCACCGCTGAGCAAGGAAAACAAGCCGTCGAAATTGCCCAGTCGGTTCTTGATTCGATCGCAGCTCACAGGTGGTCTTCCAGTGATGTGCAAAGCACTGGACCGTTTGGGATTGTGGGCGGTGAATCATCGGATGCACGAACCGTTGAAACTCCGACCGCTGTTTCGAACAAGATCAGCAAGGCCGCTTAGTGATTCGTCAGACCTGAATTGCATCGTTGTGAGCCGCGACGCGCAAGCGGCCGTGTGCGTAAACCCGGGGACTCACATCCCATTACCTCATAGCAATGCGAACTGGTCAAGTCAGCTTTGAAAGACCAGTAGCACAGCATCTGATCCGTTTTCAACCTCAGTGCCTTGATCGCGTATGTGCCGCAAAGCAGCTTTCTCAAACCATACATAAAAAGGCAACGCTGGATTTGAATCCAACGTCGCCTTTTTGCTTAAACTCAATTGGTCTACGCGAGGTCACGGTCTTCGAACAAGACCAATGCCAACAGCATCGCCATGGAACCGTACAGTGCCGTATAGATTACGGACCAGCCGAGATAGGCCATTGGAACCGGCGAGTTGGTGTTAATCGCGGCTTGCACATCAAAGTGATTAAGGACCGGAAACACGATCGCAATCAATTGGCCAAACACCACAACCGGCTCAAATGCCGCATAAGAAGATTGAACCAACAGCGGAGTCAGGTGGCCGAGCACGTAGACGGAAAAGCAAATCAGGAAGTTCGCAAGGATTCCGAATCGAGTTGAAATCGCGACACTAATGGCGACAAAGATCAGAACCTCAAGAAAGCACAAGAAGATTCCCGGGATGACGTGAATACACTCGATGAAACATTCGGGCCACTCACAAAGTCCCTTGGACGCCTCTTGGTAATCATAGATCGGTTTATATGCCGTCCAAATGACGAACCACAATCCTAGCACGATGAACATGACGCAAATCGCCATCGAGATGCCGGTGAACTTGCCAAAAATAAACTGACGACGGCCAACCGGTTTTGACAAAACGGTAAGAGCTGTTCGACCTTCAATTTCTTCGGCAACCGACTTACTAGCCGCCCAAATCGCAAGGAAAATGGCGAGTACACGGATCAGGGTGAGCCCCGAATCCTTATACATTTTAATGTCCTCACCAAACGTGTTGTACGGAATATAGATTGAAGTGATGACAAAGACGGCACCAACAATCAAAACCAACAAATACAACGGCTGGTTTACTTCTGTCTTAAAAGTTGAATGGGCGATGGCAAAAACTTTGGGGCACATCGTCGCCAAAATCAGATAGAACAAGTAGAGCGAAATCACCAGTCCGGCGATGACGGGAATGACGGCGACTTCTTGGTAAATCGGAGCAACGGCCCAAACAAGTTCCACCTTGGCGGGCGAGTTGCTCAAGTTCTTGAAGTACAAATTCTCAACCGGTTCCAACGGAATACGGCCATTTCCATCGGATCTTTGCTGGTAGATCATCGGCTCTTCGACGGCGGGAATCGAAATGAAGTAACGAGCTTCAATTTCATTGATTGGGCCAGTCGCCATATCAAGTAAACGATCGGACTTGATTGTCATCCAACGTAGTTCGCGTCCGTCAAATTCGATTGGAACCGCCGTGCCAGGATCGTCTGCATCTTTGGAACCCGCCGGAATCTCAGCGATCTTGGTGAACTTTCCGGTGAGCGGCATCCGCTTGAGCGAATCGACCAACTCCATCGGCTCATCAACGAACTTTACGAAGCCAAAACCGTTGAACTGAGCGAGTACAAAACCCAAAATCGCAAAGACGGTCATCGCGACGCAAACTTTGTTGACCCAACCCAAGAATCCCTCGCGGAACAGGTTCATTGTTTCGCCAACCATCTTCCGAGCAACCAGACTCCATACCCCAAAGCCCAACAACAGACAGATTGGGATCGCGAAACCGATCGGCATGGCGAACCCTGGCCCAAAAGCTTCGGAACCAAAACGCCAGTAGCAAAATCCAAGAAATAACGCGAGGTAAACCAAAGAAGTAATGATTCCGAGGGCGATTCGCAACGCAGGCTTTTCCGTGACCGAATTCAAGCCTCCGATTCGTTGGCAAACCAAAATTTTCACCATGATCAGCAACACAACCAGGAACCCAAGAGCGATGCCTAGTGAGATGATCCAAACCGGAGTAAGCCAGTTGGTGACTTTGATGTTTTGGGCCAGCAAGAATGGTAAATCGGACATACTTAGTTCGAATTTTTAGGAGCAGGTTATGAAGACGCGATATGAATAAAGACGCGAAAATCCGAGCAAGCCGAAAAACGAGCTGCGGAATTTTTTGGTAAGCCGTTGGTATCTTAGTAGTTACGACCATTATGCTCGCAAAGTTCGATTTCTTCAAAGGGCCAAGCCAATCTAGGCTCAGATCCAATAGTTTTCATTGAGAATCAAGGCGACTAGGGGGCTTGGACCACGTTTCCCAATTGTAAAGCCAATTTCTGGGTGCTTCTGGCCATTCCCAGACCAACTCAGCGGACGATCTCAAATCCCACGAACTGGTGATTAGGCTCAGCGACTTTGCGTTCGATCTTTGAAATATGCCCCGATGTCGACTCGCAAATCGCTTCGATAAACCGCTCGACTTCGTCCTCTTCTGCCTCCACCACCATTTTGACTTTTCCACTT
>CAYMFZ010000542.1:0-4292 GCA_964389585.1 uncultured Pirellulaceae bacterium
GTTCGTAACGAACTACCCCAAAGACATGGGTTACGACTTGCTGACTGCTGTTCGCGATCTGAAAAAATGCTCGCCCTATTTGCATGTTCCTCTTCAAAGCGGTTCAGACGCCGTGCTGAAACGAATGAAACGTGGCTACACGGTTGGCGACTATCGCGACATGATGGCGCGGATTGATGAAACTTTGGGTGACGCCGCCGCGATTTCAAGCGACTTCATTGTCGGTTTTTGTGGGGAGACAGAAGACGAATTTCAAGAGACAGTAAAGCTCGTCGAAGAGTGCCGTTTCAAAAACAGCTTCATCTTTAAGTATTCAGAACGCCCTGGAACCAAAGCATCCGATCACTTGCCCGATGACATTCCATTCGAGGTCAAAAAACGTCGCAACAACGAATTGCTTGACGTTCAAAATCGAATCAGTGAAGAAGACAATCAAAAGTTTCTTGGCAAGACGGTTGAGGTGTTGGTTGAGGGGCCAAGCAAAAGAGCAGACGCTCAGGTAAATGATCTGTCTGGTGGCGAGCCTGTCACCGATGGCACGCCAGTCCAATTAACCGGCCGCACGCATTGCGATCGGATCGTGGTGTTCGATGGAACCAAGCGGTTGGTCGGCCAGACGATCCCAATCGGCATCTACGAAGTCGCCGCCTTCACGTTAATGGGCACGGTTGTCACCGATCATGTTTCGACGGGACCAGTCGTTAGTTTGAAGGGCTAGGTAATCGCACCGAGCGAAAAGAATGGCTGAGCGTAGAGCACCCGCATCTACCTATCCGCTCGAGACCGGCCAGCAAAAATGATTATTGAATTTGCGTAGATAGCTAATCGTTTCCTCGCGTTAGCGACTGTTCATGGGTAGCCAAGGGTTTCAATCAGTCGATCGACCAGACCTCATATTCTCTTCCCCCGACCGATCACATTGAGGCTCCAATTTCGTCGCGTTAGCGACCGCTCATGGGTAGCCACGGGTTTCAACCCGTGGATATAGGTGACCGTATATTTTCGTCGCATCGCGACCGATCACTAATCGAAAACATATTTTCGATCAAACTCAATTTCGTGTTTTCCCAACAACGCAATCAATTCCTCTTCAAATGTTTTGGATCGATGATGCTCTCTTTGGGTGGAAATGTAACGACTGACTTCCGGGCCGGCGGATTTGCTTACAGTAAAAGCGGCATAGCCAATTTGCCAAGCGAATTCTTTGCTGATTAATCCTGATTGTTGGATCGCATTGGACGAGCCACCTTTCAATCTCTTCATGGCTTCTGAAACCGACAACGTTTTTGGAATTTCGATCAAGACATGAATATGATTCTCAATTCCACCCGCCTTCTTGAGAAACATCCCATGGGTCTTGGCCGTTTCAGCTACGATCGCCCAAATTTGCGATTCAACATTTGAGGGGATGAGAGGCTTTCGGTTCTTCGTGCTCCAGATGCAGTGATATAGCAAATGGGTGTAGGTGTTGGCCATATTGTGCTCGCGAAAAGAGAATGAGTCACAATGATGGTAACGTTTCTAGGTGTAATCGGTCGCGATGCGACGAGGGAGAATTCGAATTTACTTCCACGGGTTGAAACCCGTGGCTAACCATGAACGGTCGCTAACGCGACGGAATCGAATTCGTTGGAAGGCTCGTTCGAATAGAAAGTTGCCAGGGGTGGCTTTTCGAGATGATCGCGGGCTTTTGTTGGGTCGGCGAAATTTTGTCGCACAATCCGGCGGTGTACGGATTGGAGATGCGATGTGATCGGTCGCGATGCGACGAAAGATGTATTTGAATGATATTCCACGGGTTGAAACCCGTGGCTAATCGTAAACGGTCGCTAACGCGACGGATCGGAAAAACGAGTTGGATCGTTTGGTCGGGTTTGGATCGTTTGGTCGGGTTTGGATCGCTTCGATCGCTTCGATCGCTTCGATCGTTTGATCGTTTGATCGTTTGATCGTTTGATTGGTTGATTGGTTGATTGGTTGATTGGTTGATTCGATGAACTGCCGGTGTGATCTTCGATGGAACTTTGAAACCGACTTTAAAATCCAAGATCCAAATTGTTGAACTTTCCGATCTTGGCCAAGTCCTTAATCAGGTCGGATGGTTTTTGAAAGCGATCGGCTGGATCTTTGGCGATCATTGTCATCACGACATCTTGGAACAACTCATTGACGGCGAGCTGATACTTTTTGGGAGGTTCAGGTTGTTGATCACGCACGTTGGCGACCATTTCCGTTAACGTGTCACCACCGACGGGTGGCCGACCGGTAAGAAGTGCGTAACACGTTGCGCCCAATCCATACATGTCCGAGCGAGTATCGACGACGGCATCGGAACGTGTTCGCTCGGGAGCCAGGTAAGGAATATCGCCAAGAATTTGGCCCGGCTGTGTGACTTGTTGAGCCAACGTTCCTTCGAGGGCTTTGGCCAACATGAAGTCACCCAGCAAACAAGCTTCATCGCTTTTGCGCCTCAGGATATTCGTTGGCGTAACGTTACGATGAACGACTTGATGCTCGTAGCCTTTGTTGAGAGCACGTCCAACATCGACGGCGACTCGCCAGACTTTTTTCCAATCGATCATTCCTTCGATGCCGGTACGTTCGATCAACTGCGAAAGATTCTCCCCTTCGATGAACTCCATCGCTGCCCAGCAATACGGTCCGTTCTTTCCCGCGTTGTATAGATTGACGATTCGCTCGTCTTTGATTGGCAGCATCGTCTTCATCGCTCGGACAAAACGCTGTCGCTGTTCGTCGTTGGCCGTGAACTGGGGAGTAAGCACTTTGACTGCGGCGGTTCGATTTTTCTCGGCATCATGTGCTTTGAAAAGCAATCCCGATGTTCCCTTACCGATAATCTCGTTGAGCTTGTAAGGACCAAGCTCCGTTCCCAACAATTGCGGAAGCGGTTTGGCTTCGGTGGTGTCCGGTCGAGCCGACGGAGCCATCGTTCGCTCGGTTGCTGATTCTTCTTCAACTCGCATTCGCGTGTCGCCGGCTTGGATGACGCCGCCGATTTTTATGGCTGAATTCTCGACTTGGTTGCCGTCGATAAACGTGCCACTAGAGCTCCCTTTATCAGCGACCATTACGGATTCGCCGTCATTTCCGATTTGAAAATGCACTCGGGAAACCGATGGATCTCCCAATCGAGCTTCACTTTTTTCGCCACGACCAACGAGCAACGTTTGACCAGGGTTAAGAACAAAAGAACGTCCGGCGTCGGGACCAGCAATTACCGAAAGTCGAAGCTTCATGGAGAGTTTATCCGTTTCAATCGTTTGTTTACGTCTGCAGGTTGGGCCAGTGATCGAAACCAAAAGCCAGTAGCAGACTTGATTATACCGCCAATCGTCTCCGCTTACGAACTCTCCCCCTTAAGAAGCAGGAGAACTGCAAAGTCGCTTTCGAGAAAAGTTGCTGCCTTGAAACGGCTAACTTGAAATTTGTTGGGTGACTCTTGCCGAGAGCTACCAAACCGATGAGTTGACTCATTTACCGACAAAACGCTTGCTGAAATTGGGTCTTGCGTGAGTCTTGGAAACTTCCGGCAGAAGTTACCCACTAAAAAGTGCCACGACAAACAACCAAAGTCGAATTGAATTTCAACTTTGCAGCTCTCCAATCTTAATGAAGGCTGTCTACGACAGTCTGTTTGATTGAGAGTTCAAAATCCGGAGTCGACGGCGATTTTGCAGACAACTACAATGTTTAGCAGCGAGGATCAGCCAACATCATCGCAACGCAGTCACTTCCAGACTCCACATTCAAGGCAAGAAACAATTGGAAATCCACTGCTCAAGCTGTGACTGCTCCTTTGCCTTTGACGGTCCGCCACCTCGATTCTGCCAAAACTGTGGAGCATCGCTGGCCGGTCTTTCTGAAATTAAGCCACTCGGCGAGTCGACCAGCCTTGATGTTGATGCGACCGTCGCGCCCACAACCAAAGTCGTGAAACCGATCGAGCCAGTTGGAATTGGCGAAACCGTTGGACCTTATCAATTGGTTCGCTGGCTAGGATCTGGCGGAATGGGAAACGTTTGGGAAGCGGTCGAAACCAAGACCGGACGTCGTGTCGCACTCAAGCGATTGGCCAAAAGCATGGTCTCCGACGAAACCTACGTAAAGCGTTTTGTTCGCGAAGCCCAACTCGCCGCGCAAATCTCCCACGCCAAAGTGACTTTTATATACGGCGCCGGAAATCACGAAGGCCAGCCGTATATCGCCATGGAGTTAATGCCCGGCAAGACATTGGCAGACAAAGTCGAAGAAGAAGGTCCGCTTCCGTATCC
>CAYMFZ010000543.1:0-3889 GCA_964389585.1 uncultured Pirellulaceae bacterium
CATGTCGTATTCAATGCTGCGAAATTGTCGAAGCGTTTGCACGGCGTGCTCTGTCTCGTAAAGCGGCGTGAACGCCTTTTGTTTTTTCTTCTTACGCTTTTTGTTGACGTACTTGACGTCGTTGGTCTGAATTTTTGCGCTATCCAGTAGCATGATCGCCGCGAGATCGCGAGTTGCAGATGTTGCGTAGATCGGACCCTTGAATCCGGATTTCACAAGCGAAGGCAGGTTGCCGCTGTGATCAATGTGAGCGTGAGAAAGAACGACTGCGTCGACTTTGTCAGCCGCGAAAGGGAGTTGCTTGTTTTTCTCAAACGCGATTTTTCGTCGACCTTGGTAGAGACCACAGTCGAGCAAGATTTGACGACCGGCATGATGAATTAGGTGCATCGAACCAGTAACGGTTTGTGCAGCGCCCCAAAATTGAACTTTCATAAGTACCGTGGAATAAGTTTGGAAAGGAATAATGATTAGTCAGTTATGTTCGGTGCCCGCGCATGGTTTAACAATAGGAATTGGGTCGATACTGCGACTCGACTGATTGAAAGTTGTCCACGAATAGCGCGAATTACACGAATACAGAGAACTTCATTCGTGCTATTAGTCTATTCGTGGACAGTAGTTGACTTGAGCAGCGCCGCAATTCAGATAACTCGAAAATATTTTCGAACCGTTTGTCGAGAGGTTCCGTATCATCCTCTCGGTTGACCCCCGAGCGTTTTTGGTTTCGCCGCACTCCATGACGGAGTAGTTATTCAAGATTTGTTGTCTCTTCAGGAGGGAAGGCATCGAATCGGACCGTCTAGCGGGAGTGCTTTATGCCAATCCGACATGCCCGAGTTGCGCTGGTTTGCGCTGCATTGCTGACTTGTTTGAACTTTGAATCGAATCTGATGGCTGATGAACCAGTCGTCAGATTTGATGTGCCAGCATTGACCTGCGTCAGAGAAATTGAATTCGCGGGTGCACACGAATCAAATTCGATCAGCCAGAAAATTATCGAAGTCGTGATTCCAGTGACGACTGAGATTGGAATCGCCAACCGCGAGAACATCGACGAATTTCGATTCGATGTTTATTGGAATCGAAATGTATATCCCATGGTGGACTACTCACCAAAAACGCAAACGGTCAGCGGGATTGAGGGGCTGATTTCGATTGAGAAAACAGATAGTCAAAATTCAGGTGTTGGATTGAACTTAAGCAGTTCGATTCCAGAAGTTGTTAGCGGAACGGCAAAAGCTGATTTGTCAAAGCGTTCTGGGACGACAACTCGCTATCAAGAAATTCCTCAGCATGAAGTTCTTGTCGCCAGTGGTTCTATTCAGCGAGGTACTGGCGCGTTCTTTCGCTTTCATCCATCCAAACTTCAAACCCTGGAGGGCGGTCGTGATCTGATCGTCGCTTTTCGAGTCCCACAGTCGTGGAGAGCCGGAGCCATCAAAGTCGAATGCCGGGCCCAAGGGCATCGCAAGATTGTTGGCACCTGGCGCGAATCTGTTGAAGAGAGTCGCGCCTTTGTGGTTCCCATCTTTCTCGAAGGCGACGATCAGGCACGCCAAGCCGCCGAAGATTTTGTGAGATCAGAGCAAGGGCTTCGGCAAAACTGGCAGAAGCACAAAAAGAAATCGCCCGTCGCGACATCAAGCTTTTTCAGTTTCGCCTCGCGCCCTGCTGCATCGCAGTCCTTACCCAGCGAATGGGTGCATCAATTGATTCAATCTGGAAATGACCGATACCTTGATCAATATCGCAGTCGAATGCCTGAAGTCATCGCCAATGCGGCGGAGGACTTCGTGGTGGCTCGACAGCAGTTGTTTGCTTTCAGTCGATAGATCAACGCTGATGGATGACACCAATAGAATTGAGCTCGGTCAATTTTCGCTAAAACCGAGTTTGGCGGCGGCGTCAAGTGCAAGCGGATTCTTTAAATACTCGCGGTGGCAATCGGAGCAAAGATCAAATCGCCTGCGCTGATAAGCAGATTGACTGATCTCATCACGCTCGGCTTCGTCAAGCCGATCGAGAATCTCGTTTAGCTCAACGAGATGATCACGCTCGTCTTCGGATTCGAATTCCGAGGAATCAATTGTAACTTCGATCTTGATACTGACTGAATACCTAAGTTCTTCGTCAGGTTCGATCGAACGCCTACACCGATCGCATGAATAATGAATCATTACTCTCTTCCTTTGAGAAACTTCATCAGCAATTAATTTGTCGGGTGTTGCTGAGTTCTAACTCCGTCTCTGGTTTCTATCGTAATGGTATTTTGAAAGTGGATGCAAGCAATTTTTGAAACTAATTCGATCAGAACAACGAATTACCCCAAAGCATGAATTGAGGGATTAAAAAGTTGCATCAATGGCCACGACGTGATAGCACGATAACCAAAAAGAATGAGTCGATGGCGGAGAATCGCGGCCACCGACCCCTGATTAGTAAGCAACAAAGACTAAGGGCTCGTCTTTCTTAACTGATTGCGTTCAACGCTTTGATAATCAAAGCAGGTCGTCGAGTGTCGACCAATCAATATCGTTACGAGTATGAATTCGCTTGACCAACTCGATCGCGTCTGGACGAGCTTCAAGCAAACGAAAGGCGACATTGGCAAGGGTGATGTCTTCACCTTCGAGGCAGATCACAAAGTTACCTTGTGTTCCCTTGATCGTGCAGCCCTTTAAATTGAACTGTTGTTCAAGAATTTCAGGCAAAATGGAATCACCAGAAAGCGAAGGCAGACCGATCATCAAACGAGAAGCACCGCCACAATCATCAATTTGAGGCTTGGCCTCGCGAATGCGTTCTTTCAGCCACTTTACAAGTTGCTCAGGACCGACGTCGTTTTTCGCGATCACTTTTTCCAACGATACTTTTTTGTATGCGTCGGCTAGAATTCGTTGAGCAGATTCTTTGATTGCATTTGCAAGTTGTTTCTGCATCAAACCAGGGTCGCGAAGAACTTCAAGGTATCCGCCACGTTCTTTGATCAACGATTCGTAAATTTGAGTTTCGGTTTTCAGAATGTGTTGGTCGACTTCTTCATCGATGCTTTCACTCAGCAATCTATCCATGCTGAATTCAATTTCGTCCTCTGTATCTTGAAAGTCATCAACCGATCGAAAGTCTTCTTTGATAGACTCGATTTGATTCATGTATCGCTTGATCATTGCCTGAGGCGCTTCGATGGTGTTCGCCACGCCTTGATAGAAGACTCTGGCGTGACGCAACACAAATTCTTGAAATCGTTGCAAGCAATAACTCTCAAGCAGTTCCTCGAAATTGGAAAGGACGTCCGGTTTAGCTCGAGATTTGTCGATTGAAATTTGCGAAATCATCGCCAATTGCTGAGAGATACCTTCTTCGCACTGCTCGGTGGCGCGTTCCAGTTGCTGACGAAGCTGTTCAAGTCTCTTGACGGAGGAATCAGCGAATCGTTTGGAGTCGAAAAGCTCCATCTTGTCGCCACGAATTAGGTCAAGCACCTTCG
This sequence comes from uncultured Pirellulaceae bacterium, assembly GCA_964389585.1. GTDB lineage: Bacteria > Planctomycetota > Planctomycetia > Pirellulales > Pirellulaceae > Mariniblastus. The sequence continues at coordinate 3,491 of CAYMFZ010000543.1, forward strand.
TCGCGATCTTATCCCCGACAACGTTGGCGTGATTACCGATCACTTCTTCGAGCGCAAGACAGCTTTCTGGGTCGACGTGACCGGAGTCTCGGCGTGATTTTGGGCAACCGTAAATTCCATCAAGGAATGCGGAAAGATCTGAGACGCGGTCAGATGATCCGCCGAACGCGATTTCAATTGCGCCCGCCGAGATCGCTTCAAGCTGTCCTTCGAGAATTTCGTGGGCTTGCTCAGTAACTTTTTCAATCACTGCATCTTGATTCAAGCCGACTTGTGCGAATTCTTTTTCGGTTCTGTCGTTTGCATCGAATTCATCACTGCCATTTCCATTCAACCATCGTCTTAGCAGGCCACTGCAAACGCGATAACGGCACCGGCCGCAAAAGGTGCTTCCGCGGC
>CAYMFZ010000543.1:3899-4272 GCA_964389585.1 uncultured Pirellulaceae bacterium
TCGCACCCATGTTCAAATTGCCAGGACCCGTTGAGCAAATCCCGAATGTTCTCAATGCAAAATGGTCAATGTCCGATTCCAACTTGCGACATTCATCGAAGAAGACCGAACACTTGGTCGAAGTCGAAAGGTAAGCGTACTCGGCTATCTTGTCGAGTTTTTCGTCGAATTCAGATTGGCGGAGATCGTCACCAAGGTTATTGAAATAAGTAAAGTCAAACGGCGGTTCGTCCTCGAAGTCAGGGAGACCAACTGAGTCGTCGCCCGGGTAACCGTTTTCAACGAAGTGACGCAATTCTGTCAGGAAGGCAAATGCGTTCGCCGCTGACAATCCAGAATCTCTGGTTCGCTGGTAAGTCGAATGCAACATGAC
>CAYMFZ010000544.1:0-4256 GCA_964389585.1 uncultured Pirellulaceae bacterium
CGCCAGAACTCATCATGAAAAATGGGATGGGACTGGATATCCATTCCAAATCAAAGGCGACAACATTCCAATCGAAGGTCGAATTTGCTGCGTCGCTGATGTTTACGATGCGTTGTGCAGCGAGCGACCTTATAAGCCAAAATTCCCAATTCAGAAGTGTCTTGAAATCATGCTCTCAGAACGGGGAACACGGTTCGACCCGATCGTACTCGATGCGTTCTTTGAGCGAATCGAAGAGATCGAAGCTATCCGCAAAAAGTACGATGACCGACAACAAGTTGAATCGATCAACAATCAAAAAAGCTAACCGCTCGAAATGCAAATGCCGTTGGACTGTTGATCACTTTGTGCGTTTGCTTTTGGCTGACGCTATTTTTGGTGTACGGTAGTGACGCTTTCTCGGCCGTTTAACTAGCCGAAGTCTTGACTTGGTTGTTCTTTTCAACGGCACGAATCATCGCGGACTTCAAGTCATTCAATTCAAACGGCTTGGACACCACTTCAGTAATTCCCGCGGCTTCGATCGCGTCCAATTCGTTGGCTCTTGGGTAGCTCACGACTAGGATCATCGGAATCTGTTGTAGCTCAGAGCGAATCCATTTGATTCGATTCTTAACATCATCGGACCACGCGCGTGCATCGATGCAAATCAAAGAAACTGCTTGCGTGGCTTCGGCGTCCCAAAAAGCCCGCTCGACCCAGCGTGATTGCCAGCCAAAATGGTTAACGGCATCCGCCAACATCTCATAGCTCTCTTGCGTCCACGCACTGATGCTAACCAGTTCGATGTTTGGTTTCGATTTGTTGTTCGGCAATCGTATCTGGTCTCGCAAGGCGATGCGGTCTGCGATACTCGATGTTCTTGGAGAGTGCCAATGCGTGACACCATGTCCGTTTAACTGATTCAAGAAATCTTCGTAGCGACCGTTCCATTGGTGCCAGTAAATTCTCATGACGCCTGGAAACGGTTCGCCAGATCGAACTTCGCCTTCGCACCAACTGCCCAGCAACGCAACAACGGGCACATTGGCAAACATCTCAATGATCTTCTCAATATCAACTGATTGAAATTGGTCACGTCGTGATTGAGCAACAACAATCAGGTCGAAATGACCATCACTCACGGATTCGATTTTGTCGATGGGAACCAGCGTTACCGGAACGTTGAAGTTCGAAACGATTCGTTGAAAATCTTGATGCCAAAAGTCTCCCGTCAAAAGGACTTTTTGATCTTGGGTGGTGTTTTGACTTGAATCATTGTGAGTTTCCATCGCTTGTCTCTTTTGCTTCTTGCTGGTTGAGCGTTCTATTGGTCTTTAATCAATGTTGTCGTCGGTCTCCTGAATAACTTGCCACGCTTCGGTCGGCGATTCGGCGGCACGCACATTGTCCAACAAATCAGGTTGCTGAATCAAGCGGCTAAGTCGTGCCAACACTCTTAAATGAACAGATTCGCTGGTGGAGCCAATTAAAAAGAAAATATCCGTCAAACATCCCCTCGGTCCCCCAAACGGAATTCCCGAAGTCGTCACGCCGAGGGCTAGAAACGGGTCGCCCATGATGTTGGGCATTGGACGACGGGGGTGAAGCAACGCCACTCCGTTACTCAGTGCGGTGGGATGGAGTTCTTCGCGGGACTGAAGTGCGACCGCCATTTTGCTTGGCTCCCAAAGTTTTCCTGTGTTCGCAGTAAACTCGCAGATCTTTTGGATGACGGAGTTTTTCGTCCGAGCCAAAAACGGAACGTAGACATTATCTACCGAAAGCAAATCTGGAATATGGAATTCGTCTTCTGGTTGAGCTTGTGTGTTGCGATCAAGAATCTTTTCGACGTCGGACAGCTCTTGCTCGTCGGAGAGCCCGATCTTTTCTTCAAACCATTGGTGAATCTCTGGGCGTGAGAATCGCCATTTTCCACCAACGCGACGACCGGGAAGCCTGCCACGGTCTGCCATCTTTCGCACTTGCTCTGGGTTTAAGTGCAGATAAGCCGCGAGGGACATGATGTCAAAATCTTCGTCTACCATTTTGATTTCAAGAATTTGGGTTCAATTGCAATTTGTTCATGGCTGTGCTTTCTCGCCAAATTCGAAATTCATTGGAATCGTCAAGTTCAATATTCATCCGATTGAATTGACTGATTAGCTGGCGAGCTGGCTGTGCCATCAAAGCTAGCGTCATCATCGCATGCTTACCAAATCGTTGTCTACCAGCACTGGAGTTTGCCCGCAAAAAACCTGCCCAAGCAACTTAGTTTGGACAAATCTAAAACTCATTTACGGTTTTGCCCAAACAACCAATCTTCGTTGTCGTACCGTTTCAAGAATTGAATGTCATAATCAATGTTGACTCAATCTTTGGATTGCTGAGAATCGCAGACGTTGGCAGGAAGCCAACAGGTTGCGTTCGAATTATTCGAGCATCTGAAAGTCAGATAGAAAACGCAACAAACTTTTTACGCGGATTCGCGAATTTATTTTGGCGTTCGCCAGGCAAGGAGGCCTTGTGAGTACCCAGCTAATTAAGACGAATTTTGGTATTCGTTTACGTGATATTCTTCCCAACGCCAAAGTGATTGGCGCCGATGAAGTTTATTTTCAATCCTGCTGCGGAATGTGGAAAGACTGTCAGGCTGACGATCTTTTTGTTGCAATCATGGATGCCGACCAAGACGGTCATGACTTCACACACGAAGCCATCGACCGGGGCGCGACTGCGATTGTGACCGAGCGTCTGCAATCGACGAACCGCCCGCAAGTCTTAGTCGAGGATTCTCGCGAGGCGTATGGGCGAATCTGTCAAGCACTTGCGGGTCAACCTAGTCAGCAGTTGAAAACCATTGGCGTCACTGGGACGGATGGAAAGACGGTAACCAGTCATTTGATTGCTGCCGTCTTCAAAGCCGCCAATCAGCAAACAGGTTTGGTCTCTTCAATCGAAGTCGACTGCGGCCGCGACCGCCAATCGGTTCCCAATCAGGAGCTCAATCCGCCTTGGTTGGCGGAACAGCTTTCGCAAATGGCGATGTCTGATTGTGAAACCGCAGTCATCGAAATTCCAAGCGTAGCATTGGCAAAACGTTGTTTGTCTGGTGTCGATTTAGACGTTGCTGTCTTAACCAACATCCGTGAAGGGCACATGAATTTTCACGGATCGCCCAAGAATTATCGGCGCGCCAAAATGCGATTGCTAGAACAGTTGAAGCCAACTGGATTGGCCGTTCTCAATGCTGACGATCCGACAACGCACTTTTTGTTGGATGAAATTGACAAGCCCGTTTTGACCGTTGGCATCAAGCAAGAAGCCGATGTGATGGCAACGTTGATCGAACGAACCAACAGTGAACAGACTTTTATGGTCACTGCTGGTTCGGAATCAATTCCGGTTCGCACAACCATCATAGGTGACCAACACGTTTACAATTGCTTGACGGCGATGGCAGTTGGTTTGGCGAGTGGACTTGATTTGGCAACAATCGCCAAAGGATTGGAGTCAGCCAGCAATATCCCGGGACGACTAGAGAGAGTGGAATGTGGACAGTCGTTTGGCGTTTGGGTTGATTCAGCTCGAAGCACAGGACAGCTTGCCAATGCGATTCGTTCGCTAAAACAAGTGACCAAGGGAAAGGTCTGGTGCATTTGCTCAATCGAAGATGGACAATCGGATGTTCATCGAAAACAGATGGGCGAAGTCGTTGAGCGTGCTGCCGATCGAACCGTGATTACACGAGCCTCAGTTGGGCAGTTGGTTGATTTTGAACCGGCGCATCAAGTCTTGGACGGTTTTCAGGAGCCAGCCAACGCAAACTTGATTCCCAATCGGTTCAAGGCAATCGAGTGGACGCTGCAGCAAGCCAAACCGGGCGATGCCGTTTTGGTTGCCGGTTGCGGAGAGAGACCTTTCGCTTTGGTTGGCGATCACAATTGGACGATCACTGACCGAGATGTTTGTCAGGCTTGGCTGTACGACAATGCGTCGCTTTCTCCAATGGAATCAAATCTTGTTCAGAATCCTTCGATCTTCAACATTGAAGATTACCGTTAGTCCATCAGGAAACGATCAAGATACGTCTTGAAAACGGGGGTCGATCGAAAGCATTCAGTATGGCTAGCATTGGCAAACATTTTTTTAGGAATCTTCGTAGATCAGCATTGATCAACTTTTGACGGTTCAGTAATTGTATCCCCGCAAAGGACATGACACTGTTCATTGCAAAACGAAACAGAGAAAGAGTTTGAACACCTTAAGTTCAGTCG